>NZ_CAWMFQ010000228.1:13908-15156 GCF_963866995.1 Aeromonas sp. ZOR0002
GACGGCAAAGCTGGTCACCATGCCGGTGGAGCAGAGGTTGCGTACCACCTTGCCGATCCCCTTGAGTTCGGTCAGGTGCAGGGTCAGCGCTCCTTCAAACAGGATGATGGCGACCGAGAGGGAGACCAGGGGAAACAGCAGATCCCCCAGCAGCTGATCGGGATCGAGCAGACCGGTCACCGGGCCGAGCAAGAGGCCGCTCAGCAGCAGGAACAAAATGGCGGGAACGCGCACGGACCAGGCAAGCCATTGGGCGAGCAGGGAAATGAGGGCAATTCCGGCGAGGGAGAGAGCAATCATGCCAACCTCGTACAGGTGATGGGGTTGGACCTAGTGTAGCGGGGAAGGGGGGCAAGATGACACCCGCCAGGCGTGCAGGGGAGAGCCGCTCAGATCAGATGGGGCTCTCTTTGTGGAGTTCGGTGACGCAATCGGTCACCGCCAGCACCAGGGCGGAGCGCACCATCTGATCGAGCCGGTTGAGCTGCATCTGGTAGAGGGGCCAGTCCTCCTCGTTGGCCGGGGGATCCTGCGGCATCATGCTGCCCTGCTGGATGGCATTCAGGCGCTCGAGCAGATCGCGGACCGGCTTGTCGCTGAAGCGGTAATCCTTGGGGTCGCGTACCAGAAAGTCGCGGATCTTCAGGTACGCCTCGAGATCCTGATAGCGCTCGAGGGAGATGAGGCCGAGGGCGAAGATGAGCTTGAGGCGCACCTCCAGCTGGCCGAGGGGGCCGCTCTGGTTGAGCAGGGGTTCGATGGCGTATTTGACGGCATACTCCTCCTGACGAAAGGCTCGCCGCATCAGGGAGTCGACCGCCTCTTCCAGGATGGTCACGACCTCGAGAAAGAAGCCGCGGGGGCCATCCTGCTCGTTCAGTCGCTCCAGTACTTCATCTTCCTGGTGTGTGGTCATAAGTGCTTCGGGTCCGGCTGACAGGGGGAGAGCAGGCCCTCCCCCGGTTTGTATCGTATGGGGTCCGTCACGGGCGGTGTGACGCCACCCCATCAGGTCACTTCAAGTTGTTGTAACGGGCGACGATGGTGCGTACCACATCGCTGTGCTCATCCAGGCCGGTGACGCGGGCCAGGGTCCGTGCCGGACCAAGTTCCGCCAGCATGACCTGCAGCTCCACCGCCTGGGGATCGTCCTCATTGCGGTAATGCAGTGCGGCGGCGATGCCCTCCTGCAGGTGATCGCTCGGCAGGCCGTACTCCAGGGTGCCGAGCAGCGGCTTCACCAGCCCG
>NZ_CAWMFQ010000228.1:15195-18660 GCF_963866995.1 Aeromonas sp. ZOR0002
CGTCCACCAGATAGGGGTTGGCGAAGCGGGAGAGGATCTTCTCGATGTAGGCGGCGTGCAGGCGCGGGTCGAAGCCGTAGCGTTTCACCAGCACGGCCCCGCTCTCCTCCATGGCGCGGCGCACCTTGCTGCGGATCAGCGGATCCTCGATCGCCTCGCGCACGGTGTGATAGCCCCTGAGCTTGCCGAGGTAGGCGGTGACGATGTGGCCGGTGTTGAGGGTGAACAGCTTGCGCTCGACGAAGGCCATCAGGTTGTCGGTGGGTTCCATGCCTGCCACCTGGGGCAGCTCCCCCTTGAACTGGGTCCGATCGACGATCCACTCGCTGAAGCTCTCCACCGTCACCTCCAGGGGATCGTCGTTCGCCGCGGCGGGCGGAACGATGCGATCCACCGCCGAGTCGACGAAGCCGACGCACTGCTCGAGGGTGGCATGATACGCGACCGGCAGGTACTTGAGTACCTCCTCCTTGAGGTGGCTGGTGCCGCGCACCATGTTCTCGCAGGCGATGACGTTGAGGGGAGTCAGGTTGCCGGCATCGAAGCGGGCCTGCAGCCCCTTGGCCAGGGTGCTGGCAATCTTGTCCAGGATGTTGGGGCCGACCGCCGTGGTGACCAGATCGGCGGTGATGATACGGGCGATCACCTCGTGTCCGGCCGAGCTGACGGCGGCAACGTTGCGCACCACGTCCAGCTTCTGATCCGTGCCCACCACGTGCACCTTGTACTCCTGGCGGTGGTTGAGCTGGTCGATCAGGGTCTCGTTGACGTCGGCGAAGGTGACCTGATGGCTGGCGTCAGCCAGCAGTTTGCCGATGAAGCCCCGACCGATGTTGCCGGCACCAAAATGCAATGTTTTCATGATATTAACCTCTACAACCAAAGACGATGACGGATGATTACGCGGCCTGCTCGGCCCCCAGCAGATCCAGGAACTCCTGGGGATCCTGGGTGCTGGCCAGACGGTCGACGAGACCGGGCTCATCCAGTGCATTGGTCAGGCGGGTTATGACCTGTATGTGTTCATCGTTGCGGGCGGCAATGCCGATGACCAGGCGCGCCACTTCATCGGCGCCCTCGCCGAAGGCGACCCCGGCAGGGTATTGGCAGATGACGATGCCGGTACGCTTCACGTGCTCCTTGGCGGCGATGGTGCCGTGGGGCACGGCGATGGATTCGCCGAGGTAGGTGGAGACCAGCTGTTCGCGCTCCAGCATGGCGTCGACGTAGTCCGGTGCCACATAGCCTCGCTCGGCCAGCAGCTTGCCGGCGGTCACGATGGCCGCTTCCTTGCTCTCGGCCTTGAGGCCCAGGTGCACGTCCTGCAGGCTCAGGGTGAAGACTTCCGGCTCCTGCGGCTCGTAGCTGTCGTCGTTGGCCGCCACCAGCAGTTGCGGGTTGGCGACGTCATCGTTGGCCGCGTTGGCCAGGCTGAGGTTCTGCACCAGCTCCTGATAGAGGGCGTTGTCGAGGAAGTTGGTCAGCGAAATGTGCTGTGCATGCGGCGCATGGCGACGGGCACGGTCGGTGAGATCCTTGTGGGTGATGACCAGATCCACCTGATCGTCCAGGTTGTTGATGGCACGGTTGGTGACGCTGATGTCGAGACCGGCGGCCTGCACCCGCTTGCGCAGCATGCCGGCGCCCATGGCGCTGGAGCCCATGCCCGCATCGCAGGCGACGACGATGTTGCGCACTGCGGTCAGCTCGGTTTCCGGCTTCTTGGCCGCTGTGGTCTCGGGCTTGGCACCCTTCATGGCCTTCATCTTGCGGGTGGCTTCACCCAGGGCATCGGCCTCGTCGGCTTCCGGCTGCTGGGCACGGACGAACACGGCGGCGACCAGGAAGGAGACGGTGGCGGAGGCGACGATGGAGAGCAGCACCCCGATGAGGGAGGCTTTCGGCGTCATCAGCAGCACGGCGAAGATGGAGCCCGGGGAGGCGGGGGAGACCAGACCGGCGTTGAACAGGGTCAGGGTGAAGACCCCGGTCATGCCGCCTGCGATCACCGCCAGGATGAGGCGCGGGTTCATCAGCACGTACGGGAAGTAGATTTCGTGGATGCCGCCGAAGAAGTGGATGATGGACGCACCGGCTGCGGACTGCTTGGCGGCGCCACGGCCGAACACCATGTAGGCCAGCAACACGCCCATGCCCGGACCCGGGTTCGCTTCGATCAGGAAGAAGATGGAGCGGCCCTGTTCGGTGGCTTGCTGGATCCCGAGCGGCGAGAAGATGCCGTGGTTGATGGCGTTGTTCAGGAACAGGATCTTGGCCGGCTCGACGAAGATGGAGGTGAGGGGCAGCATGTGGTTGTCCACCAGGAAGCCGACACCGCTCGCCAGCACGCCGGAGAGCACCTTGACGAAGGGACCGATGACGAAGAAGGCAAGAATGGCGAGCAACATGCCGATGATGCCGGCGGAGAAGTTGTTCACCAGCATCTCGAAGCCGCTCTTGACGCGACCTTCCATCGCCTTGTCGAAGCGCTTGATGGCCCAGCCACCCAGCGGGCCGACCATCATGGCGCCCATGAACATGGGAATGTCGGTCCCCACGATGACGCCCATGGTGGTGATGGCACCGACCACGGCACCCCGGTCACCCCCGATCAGCTTGCCGCCGGTATAGCCGATGAGCAGCGGCAGCAGGTAGGTGATCATGGGACCGACCAGCTTGGCCAAGGTTTCATTGGGCAGCCAGCCAGTGGGGATGAAGAGGGCGGTGATGAAGCCCCAGGCGATGAAGGCGCCTATGTTGGGCATGACCATATTGGACAGGAAGCGTCCAAAATTCTGTATCTTGACTTTGGTATCCGGTGATAACATGTCGGGACCCCGTTTTAAGCCTGTGTGATTAAAAGTGGTAGTCGGGATGACGAGTTTTGCCGAACTCCCATCCCAGTCGTCTAAGCAACTTCAATCTACCAGCTTGTGATCAAATTAGGCTGAAAACGGGGTGTCTTGTGACCTGGATCTCAAATACCCCGACCTCCCCCCTCCCGACATAGTGATGACGATCACAGTCAGTCGCTGTATTTCGGCTACATTTCGATCTTCTCGCCTCTGGGTGTCAATTTTTTGTGATTGATATCTCGTTTTGCGGTTTGCGCAAATACGGTGTCAACGTGACTGTCGTCACAAAATCAAATTTTGCACTCAAATGAGTCATGATTTGTCGCCTCGTATTCGCAAGTAATGACGATGGATATGCCGTAGTTCATCGTTAATCACCAATGAATCATTTATTTTGTAACCCACTTTCAGTTTTTCCCCCGAGAGGATCGGTTCCGACAAGGCCTCTTGTGACGCCCGGGTGGCGGATCCTGATCCGCTCCCGTCTCGATCCTCCCTGCCGGTCGCGACGCAGGCTGGGGCCTGCGAGCGGGTCTCCCATTCCGTCTGCCCGCGGAGCGCAGCCATAAAAAAAGGCTATGTCCCAATTACGTGTTGCATGGGGCGCCCC
>NZ_CAWMFQ010000229.1:0-436 GCF_963866995.1 Aeromonas sp. ZOR0002
GCGCTGGCCGAAGAGCAACTGGTACGTCTCAGTGTGACCAAACTGCTTTCAAATCTCGGGCCTGGTGATGTTCCTGCAATAGATCCCGATGTTCTCGATAGTTTGTTATCACTCAAAAGATTAGTTGAGAGCCATGACTGTCGGTTAAGTCTATTCGTTCATATGCCTGACGGCACACATCATGGCGTCAACATTTAACTAAATAGCGTCATTTGTACACCAATCGCAGCTCTCATCTACCAGATGAAATTAACGCCCCATGGCGATGCTTTTTCAAACTCCCTCGGTGTGCAAGCAGATCTGATAGCGTGTATTGCGTCCGCCACCAGGTAATTTCTCAATGCATCCCCTCTCCACCAGTTCAGCCAGATGGCGTGTGGCAGTCGCCTTGCTGACTCCGGCGACTTTTTGATATTGACTGGCACTGATGCCATTT
>NZ_CAWMFQ010000230.1:0-5774 GCF_963866995.1 Aeromonas sp. ZOR0002
GGCGCCCCATGCAACACGTAATTGGGACATAGCCTTTTTTATAGGCTTCAATCTGTCTGTTTGCATCATCCGGACGACAGGCCAGGTGTCTAAGCCAGCCAGTAACGGGGATCGTCATCCCCGCCCCTTCCGATGCCGCTCAGCGAAGGCTTAACCGCCGACGGCAATACGCTTCATGTCCTTCATGTAACCACGCAGGGTCTGGCCGATCTTCTCGATCGGGTGGTTGCGGGTCGCTTCGTTGGCAGCCAGCAAGGCCAGGTTGTCCACCGCCTTGCTCTCGGCACGGGCACTGCCCAGGTCCCCTGCTTGCAGAGTCGGCATGAAGTGCTCGCGCAGCAGCGGCACGGCGGCGTTGGCGAACAGGTAGTTGCCGTACTCCGCGGTATCGGAGATGACCACGTTCATTTCGTACAGACGCTTGCGGGCGACGGTGTTGGCGATCAGCGGCAACTCGTGCAGAGACTCGTAGTAGGCGGACTCTTCATAGATGCCGGAGGCCACCATGGTTTCGAACGCCAGCTCGACACCCGCCTTGACCATGGCCACCATGACCACGCCATTGTCGAAGTACTCCTGCTCGGCGATCTTGCCGGCATAGGCAGGGGCATTCTCGAAGGCGGACTTGCCGGTCTCTTCGCGCCAGCCGAACAGCTTGGCATCGTCTTCGGCCCAGTCAGCCATCATGCCGCGGGAGAACTCGCCGGCGATGATGTCATCCATGTGCTTCTCGAACAGCGGACGCATCAGGGTGCGCAGTTGCTCGGAGAGCTCGAAGGCACGCAGCTTGGCCGGGTTGGAGAGACGGTCCATCATCAAGCTGATGCCGCCCTGCTTCAGGGCCTCGGTGATGGTCTCCCAGCCGAACTGGATCAGCTTGCCGGCATAGGCCGGGTCGGTGCCCTCGGCAACCAGCTTGTCGTAGCAGAGCAGGGAACCGGCCTGCAGCATGCCGCACAGAATGGTCTGCTCGCCCATCAGGTCGGATTTCACTTCCGCGACGAAGGAAGATTCCAGCACGCCGGCACGGTCGCCACCGGTAGCAGAGGCCCACGCCTTGGCGATGGCCATGCCCTCACCCTGGGGATCGTTCTCCGGGTGCACGGCGATCAGGGTCGGTACGCCGAAACCACGCTTGTACTCTTCACGCACTTCGGTGCCCGGGCATTTGGGTGCAACCATCACGACGGTGATGTCGGAACGGATCTGCTGACCCTCTTCCACCACGTTGAAGCCGTGGGAGTAGCCCAGAGCGGCGCCCTGCTTCATCAGCGGCATCACGGTTTTGACGACGTCGGAGTGCTGCTTGTCCGGAGTCAGGTTCAGCACCAGATCGGCGGTCGGGATCAGCTCTTCATAGGTGCCGACCACGAAGCCGTTGTCAGTGGCCTTCTGCCAGGAGGCGCGCTTCTCGGTGATGGCGGCCTTGCGCAGGGCGTAGGAGATGTCCAGCCCGGAGTCGCGCATGTTCAGGCCCTGGTTCAGACCCTGGGCGCCACAGCCCACAATCACCACCTTCTTGCCCTTCAGCACGTTGCAGCCGTCCGCGAACTCCTCGCGCTGCATGAAACGACACTTGCCCAGCTGGGCCAACTGCTGACGCAGGTTCAAGGTGTTGAAATAGTTAGCCATGGTGATTGCTCCGTTCGATTGATTCCATGCCGGATAGCGGCGTTGTCGAAACCACTATAGCGCGGGACACTTATTGCCTGAACTGATATATTCGAAACAGTACGTTGCAGGAATTGAAATGTGATTTCCCGCAATCTCCCGCCGCCGAGCCATCGTGCTACAGGGCGCCTGACAACGCCGCAGGAATAAAAAGATGGACCTTCGCAATCTCGAACTGTTTCTCCACCTCGCCGACTCCCTCCACTTCGGCAAAAGCGCCGATGCCATGGCGGTCAGCCCCTCCACCCTGAGCCGCGCCATCCAACGACTGGAACAGGAGACCGGCTGCGTGCTGTTCGAGCGGGACAACCGCTCGGTGCGGCTCACCCCTGCTGGTGACAAGCTGCGGGAGTTTGGCGGTGCCTTGCTGCAGGAGTGGCGCCAACTCAAACAGGAGCTCAAGCGCAGCGACGAGCCGCTGCAAGGGCGGCTGCGGGTGTTCTGCTCGGTCACCGCCAGCTACTTTCTGCTGCCCGAGGTACTGGAACGCTTTCGTCGCCGTTATCCCCAGCTGGAGATCAAGCTGGAGACCGGCGACCCTGCACTGGCAGTGGACAAGATCCTGGCTGACGAAGCCGATCTCGCCATCGCAGCGAGGCCGGATGCGCTCTCGTCCAAGCTGGAATTCGCCAGCCTGCAACAAGTCCCTCTGGTGTTCATCGCCCCCCGCAATGCCCCCCAGCAGGGTCAGTGGTTCCCCCAGGGCGAACCTGACTGGGAGCGCCTGCCGCTGATCCTCTCCGAACAGGGGCTGGCCCGAAAGCGCTGTGATCAATGGTTTCGCAACAAGGGGATAGCTCCCAACATTTATGCAGAAGTGGCGGGCAACGAGGGCATCGTCGCCATGGTGGCCCTCGGCTTCGGTGTGGGTGTCGTGCCTGCCGCCGTCATCGATCACAGCCCCATGGGGGACAAGGTGCGTGTGGTCGAGCCCAAACCGGCGCTCAAGGCGTTCGACGTCGGTATCGCCGTGCTCAAGAAGCGGCTGGAAGAGCCGCTGATCCGCGCCTTCTGGGATACTGCACGCGGCCAGGGAGGCCTTCGCTGATCCGGCAGGCGTCGGAGCCACAGTGAGTGTCAAATGTATCAGTATGAAAGTGGGGGAGAAGAGGGGACACTGGCCGGCACCATCCAGCCACCATCAAGGAATAGAGCGTGAGCCAGCATCTTGTCGAAATCCGCAGTGCCATCCTGTTCGCAGAATATCTGCAAAGCCTCGGGGTCCAGCGCCATGAACTCGATCGGGAGCAGGAGATCTATCTCCAGGACAAGCACCTCGCCACGGTCCAATGCATTCAGGGGGAGCTGCGCTTTTATCTGCGCGCCAGCGCACTGGCCAGATCGTGATCCGCAATCGGTCACAGAACCCGCACGCAAAGCGTATTAGACTGGCACCATCCGCCCCCCTCGCCCCGGGGGCCACCACGAGGAGTGCCCATGAAACAAAGCGGTCTGGATCGGCTCTTCAAACCTCACTCGATCGCCGTCATCGGCGCCTCCAGTGATCCGCAGAAAGCAGGCCATGTGGTCATCCGGCACCTGCTGGCGGGTCAGTTCCAGGGCCCTATACTACCCGTAGCCCCCCGCAGCCAGGCCATCGCTGGCGTGCTCGCCTATCCGGACATAGAGAGCCTTCCCCTCTCCCCCGATCTCGCCATCGTCTGCACCCGACGCGAACGGGTACTGCCGCTCATCGAGGAGCTCGGCAAGAAAGGAACCGGAGCCGCCATCATACTGGCCGCCCAGTTCTCCACTGACGAGCGCCTGCGGCTCAAGCATCTGTGCCAGCAATACGGCATCCGGCTGCTCGGCCCCAACAGCATGGGCATGCTGCTCCCCGGGCAGGGTATCAACGCCAGCTTTTCCCCCATTGCAGCGACTCCGGGACAGGTGGCGTTTCTCTCCCAGTCGGCAGCGGTCAGCACCACCATCCTGGATTGGGCCAAGCAGCGCGAAATCGGCTTCTCGGCCTTCATCTCCCTGGGCGATCATTGCGACATCGACTTTGGCCAACTGCTGGATCAGCTCTCCCGGGACGGGACGACCCGCGCCATCCTGATCTACATGGACAAGCTGCACGATGCCAGGCACTTTCTCTCCGCCGCCCGTGCCGCCTCGCGCAACAAACCCATCCTGATCCTCAAGAGCGGTCGGCATGACCCGGCCAACGGTCTCGACAATGTCTATGATGCCGCCATCCGCCGGGCTGGCATGCTGCGCGTCCGGGATACCCACGAACTGTTTGCCACTGTCGAGACCCTGAGCCACTCCCTGACCCTCAAGGGGGAGCGGCTCGCCATCCTCTCCAACGGGCGCGGCCTCGCCAACATGGCCGCAGACGTACTGCTGTCTCGGGGAGGCAAGCTGGCGATGCCCCCCCTCGACATCGGCAGCGATGCCGATATCGAGGCCTACAAGAGTGCACTCGAGACGCTGCTCCAAGGGGACAGTGCCGATGCCATCCTGCTGATCCATGCACCGTCCCTCACCGCCCGAGGTGTCACCCTCGCCAGCAACCTGATCGACTTCATCAAGCAGCATCCCAGGGCCAGACGATTCAACATCCTGACCAACTGGGCAGGCGAATACTCCGCCCAGGAGGGGAGACGCCTGTTCAACGAGGCGGGCATACCGACCTATCGCACCCCGGAAAGCGCCGTCACGGCCTTCATGCACATGGTGGAATATCGCCGCAACCAGAAACAGTTGATGGAAACACCGGCCTCCCTGCAGGGCGACAGGCTCGATGTCGAGCGCTGCCAGCAGCTCCTTGGGCAAGCGCTGGACCGCCAGCAGCGGGTGCTGGACACCCACCTGGCCCATCCCATCTTGCAGGCAGCCGGGCTATCCACCCTCGCGACCTGGATCGTCTCCGATGCCATCGAAGCCGCACTGACTGCAGAACAGATTGGCTACCCCGTAGCGGTGAAGCTGCGATCTCCCGACATCGCCCACAAATCCGATGTACACGGTGTCATGCTGAACCTGCGCACCTCGGCGGAAGTCGCCCAGGCGGCAGATGCCATTCTGGACAGGGTACGTCAGCACGATCCTGGCGCCCGCATAGAAGGGCTGCTGGTACAACGCATGGCACGCCGCAGCGGGGGTCTGGAGCTACGGATCCGCTTGCAGCAAGATCCGGTCTTCGGCCCCGTCATCCTGCTCGGGGAATCCGGCGCCGAGCCCCGCGAGATGGTCGCGGCCCTTCCTCCCCTCAACCAGGCACTGGCTCGCTACCAGATCATTGGTGCCCTCAAGGATGGCAAGATCCGCGAGCAGGCCAGTCCGGTACGGCTCGATATCGACGCCCTCGGCCAGGTGCTGTGCCAGCTCTCCGAGCTGCTGCTGGCCTTCCCCGAGATACAAGAACTGGATCTGCACCCGCTGCAGGCCTGTGGTGAAGAGATGGTGATCCTGGATGCCCGGCTCGTCCTGGCAGAGCGAGGACAACAAGTGCTGCCACTGGCCATTCGCCCCTATCCCACCGAGCTGGAAGAGGGTGCCTGGCTGAAAGATCAGAGTCATGTACTGCTGCGCCCCATCCGCCCCGAAGACGAGCCGGCCCACAAGCAGTTCGTGCGGCAGGTGTCTGATGAAGACAGGTACAAACGCTTCTTCGCCGACGTGGGGGAGCTGGGGCATGAGGAGCTGGCCCGCATGACCCAGATCGATTATGACCGGGAAATGGCCTTCGTCGCCGTGGGTCAGGACGGCCCTTTCAGCCAGCAGATCCTGGGAGTAGTGCGAGCCATTGCCAGCCCGGATCAATCGGATGCGGAGTTTGCCATCCTGGTCCGCTCAGACTTGAAAGGGCTCGGACTCGGCAAGTTGATGATGGAAAAGATCGTGCGCTATGCCAGAGAGCGTGGCATAGGCCAGCTCTCTGGCATGACCATGCCCAGCAATCGCGGCATGATCAATCTGGCCAAACGGCTCGGTTTCAAGATCGATATTCAGCTGGAAGATGGGATAGTCAACATGGAGCTGCCCTGTGCTGATCAGGTTGTATAACGATACAATTGTGGTGGTAAATCAACCAGATATGGATGGATAACGTGAACTTCAGGCAATAAAAAACCCCGCTCGAGTGAGCGGGGTTTCTT
>NZ_CAWMFQ010000231.1:0-205 GCF_963866995.1 Aeromonas sp. ZOR0002
GATTGCCTTGATTCAAAGTAGTTAGAGCAAAGACCTGGTGCGCAAGCATCAGTGCTTGTTTGGCTAGCGCCAAACGAGAGAAGCCCTTTTGTTGGGTGTTGGGATGTGAATAATGGCGAAAGTCGTTACCCAATCACCTGCGCGCAAGCGCAAAGACAAATCCGGGTCCCCTTCGTCTAGAGGCCTAGGACACCGCCCTTTCACG
>NZ_CAWMFQ010000232.1:0-416 GCF_963866995.1 Aeromonas sp. ZOR0002
GGCGGTCAGGGTGGTTTTACCGTGGTCAACGTGGCCGATGGTACCCACGTTAACGTGCGGTTTATTACGCTCAAATTTTTCTTTAGACATGATCGTCCCTCTAAACTAACGCTGAGTACGCGGTGGCAAGCTAACCACAGAACAGTTTATATGATGGATTTGAATCAAGGGGAGTAGAGAGGTTGGTGCTGACAGGCTGGTTCGATTGCCGAACTCACCCTAAGGTGTGGCTCTCAGAATTACCTGAGCCATATCAGCATCTTGGAGCGGGCAGCGGGAATCGAACCCGCATCATCAGCTTGGAAGGCTGAGGTAATAGCCATTATACGATGCCCGCATTTCTCTAACCCAAAGAACTCAAACCGCAGAGAAATATGGTGGAGGGAGAAGGATTCGAACCTTCGAAGGCAGAGCCG
>NZ_CAWMFQ010000233.1:0-1441 GCF_963866995.1 Aeromonas sp. ZOR0002
GCGCCGTGACCGGCACCGAGATGACGGAGGCGAACCAGGGGGACGGCGCGGTGGTGAGCGCCATGAGCTTCACCGTGAGCCACGGGGCTGATGCGCTCGATACGAGCAGCCTCAAATTCGATATCGCCGCCATTCAGCAGAGCCTGGATGGCAAGTACAGCAGCCATGGCAGCCCGGTCACCTTCACCCTGGACGCCAACGGCGAACTGGTGGGCACCAGCGCCGACGGCCGCGAGGTGCTGCGGGCCGAGCTGGATTTGGTGGAGAGCAACGGCAACTGGAGCGTCACCGCCAAGGTGACCCTGGGGGCCGAGCTGGATCACCAGGGCAGCGAATCCCTCGATCTGCCGCTCACCGTCACCCTGACCGACAAGGACGGAGATAGGGTCTCCACCGACTTGCCGCTCACCATCAAGGATGGCCATGCGCCGAACTTCGTGGCGGGCAGCGGGGTAGATCTGAACGAGAGCCGCCTCGATGGCAACAACACCCTGACGGAAACGGGACACTTTACCCTGGAGTCGGGGTCGGATCGGGTGAGTCAGGTCTCGTTCGCCGATCCGGCTTCCCAGCCCCCCCTGATGGCACTGGGTCAGCAGGTGAAATACGAACTGGTGGACGGGGATCCCGCCATTCCGGGCAACCAGATCCTCAAGGGTTATGTGGACGTGAACGGCGCGCGCGTCGAGGTGCTTCAGGTCGAACTGGTGGGCAAGCTGGACAATGCCGCCAGCAACACGTTCGACTACAAGGTGACCCTTTATCAGGGGGTGCACCAGAGCGGCGGTGACGGTAAGACGAGTCTGCCCCTCAAGCTTGACATCATCGACAGTGACAAGGGGGGCGGCAACAACGACAGCACCACGGGCACTCTGGACATCACCATCAGCGAGGGCGTCAGGCCGATCGTCAACGGGGTGACCATCGACAGCGTGACCCTGAGCGAGGGGCGCTTCGATGGCGCCGCCAATGGTGCGACCGCCGACGATCAGTTCATCACGGGCAAGGTGACGGTACAGGCCTACTCCGATCCCATCGTCGATGTGCGCCTGGTCCTGAGCGGTCAGGTCATGGACATTAACGGCAATCCCGTCACTCACAATGGCGAGACCCTCACCTGGCAGACCGTACCGGGCAGCAACGGCCACAGCTTCCAGGCAGTGACTGCGAGCGGCACCCTGGTGCTGAGCGTGACCCTGCCCAATGTGCCCGATAGCGTCGCGGCGCACACCAAGGTGGATTTCGATTATCAGGTTGTGACTCACACCAACCTGGATCACGGCGCGAACGACAGGCTCGATATTCGTGTCGGCATGCAGGTGACGGACAGCGATGGCACCGTCAGCAAGGGCGATACCGTCATCCATGTGACCGATGCCGCCGATCCTCACCTTGGCAACGACAGCGGGGTCACCTTGCAGGAAGGGGCCTCTGGCCAGAC
>NZ_CAWMFQ010000234.1:0-922 GCF_963866995.1 Aeromonas sp. ZOR0002
ATTGTAGTGGTCTAATCATCCCGGACACCGTTTTAGGTGGTACAGTCGCCACCATTATTTGAGGTGTTCAATGACAAGATTACGTCGCTCATTTACTGCCGAGTTCAAGCTGGAAGCCGCATCCCTGGTGCTCGACCAAGGCTATTCAGTCCCCGAAGCCAGCCGTTCACTGGATGTCGGCGAAACTGTGCTGCGTCGATGGGTTCAGCAACTTCAATCAGAACGAAGTGGCGCTACACCTGCTAACCGGGCGCTGACCCCTGAGCAGCAAAAAATTCAGGAGTTGGAAGCCCGCATCAACCGGCTTGAACGCGAAAAGGCCATTCTAAAAAAGGCTACTGCTCTCTTGATGGCGGACGAACTCGAACGTACGCGCTGATAGACCGATTAAGGGAGCAAGCCCCCACCACCCTGGTCTGTTGCACTTTCGGTATACCAACCGCCTGTTTTTACGACTATCTGGCTCGCAGGCGCACAATTAACCGTGAGCGGGTGCAGCAGAGAAGTGAGTTACGGTGTTTGTTCAAAGAGAGTAGAGGCTCAGCTGGCAGCCGGGCCTTGATGTCAATGATGCGGGCACTGGGGCATCAGATTGGTCGGTTCAAGGTGCGTCGCCTGATGAAGGAGGCCGGGCTGGTCTCCAAACAACCGGGAGCTCATCGTTATCAGGTCGCGCGGTCTGAACGACCGGATATTCCCAATCTTCTGGCGCGTGAATTTGATGTCCAGCAACCCAATCAGGTGTGGTGCGGCGACATCACTTACGTATGGGCAGGTGGCCGCTGGCATTACCTGGCCGCGGTGCTCGACCTCCACACCCGACGGGTCGTGGGCTGGGCGATGTCCGGCAGGCCTGATGCTGAGTTGGCCGTGAAAGCGCTCGACATGGCGTATCAGCAACGGGGCTGCCCGTCTACTGTGA
>NZ_CAWMFQ010000235.1:0-18772 GCF_963866995.1 Aeromonas sp. ZOR0002
AAAGCTGCCGGCGCCCACCTTGCGCACCAGATACCCCTCCGCCTCGAGCCGGCCATAGGCCAGTTCCACCGTGCTGCGGGAGATCCCGAGATCCCGGGCCAGGAGACGGCTGGCGGGCAGGCGGCTGTGCAGGGGCAGGTGGCCCGCCAGGATGGCCTCGCGCAGGGTACGCACCAGTTGTTCGTGCAGGGGCAGATCCCCTTGCTGCTGGCTGGCGAAGAGCGTTGGCAGAACGGTCATGATGCGCTCCCGTTGGCGCGGGGGTTGCGCCCCTTTCGAGGCAGGGATCCTGCCCGCAGGGCATGGCGCGGCTGTGGGGCTGGCGACCGACGGGCAAAGCGGGTGGGGTGGATGGTCATGGTGGCGGCTCGATGAAATTGGTCTGCCCATATTGGCAAAATTGGTCGGCGTGGCAAGGCCATTTTGTCGCTACATTGGTGGTCACAGGGTGGCGCCAGCGGGCGGCACGGATTGGCAACACAAGGAGTCTGCATGTCGGAATACAGTGCCACCATCAGTTGGCAGCGGGGGGAGCACGAGCCCTTCGTCGATCAGCGTTACAGCCGGTCCCATGAGTGGGCGTTTGATGGCGGGGTCAGGGTGCCGGCCTCCTCCTCTCCCCATGTGGTGCCGCTGCCTTACTCGGTGGCGGAACATGTGGACCCGGAAGAGGCGTTTGTGGCGGCCCTCTCCAGTTGCCACATGCTCACCTTCCTCTGGTTGGCGGCGAAGGCGGGCTATCGGGTAGAGAGCTACCGGGACGAAGCGGTCGGCATCATGGCGAAAAACGGGCAAGGTCGCCTCGCCATGACCCGGGTCACCCTGCGTCCCAGGGTGATCTTCGGGGGAGAGCGGGAGCCCGCCCTGGCGGAGCTGGAGCAGTTGCACCACCAGGCCCATGAGGAGTGCTTCATCGCCAACTCGGTCAACACCGTCGTCACCACAGAGATCGTCATCTAGTCATCAGGAGCGTTCAGGATGAGTCATGTATTGAGCACAGGGGTGGCAGGGGCCGCCGAAGCCAGCGCCTTTTTCGAGGCCCAGCTGAAGTTTCGTACCGATCCGGCGGATCTGGCCGCCGATCTGCTGGCCGGGGCGGCGGGGATCGTGGTCATCGATACCCGCTCCCCCGCACACTATGCCGAGGGGCACATTCCCGGCGCCATCTCCTTCCCCCACAGGACCATGACGGCGTCGACCACGGCGGTACTGGACCGGAACCTGGTGTATGTCTGCTATTGCGACGGCATCGGCTGCAACGGTTCGACCCAGGGGGCCTACAAGCTGGCGTCCCTCGGGTTTGAGGTCAAGGAGTTGATAGGGGGTCTGCACTGGTGGCGTCAGGACGGTTTCGCCGTCGCCACGGGCAGCGAGCCCGGAGTGCTGCTGGAAGGGGGAATTGCCTGTGCCTGTTGAACGTTGCAATGAGGGGGGCGACGCCTCCCTGTCCGGCGCCGCCCTTTTCAACGACTTTGGGCAGCCTCTTGGGCGTGCGCAGCCAGAATGGCGCGGCGCCGAGTTCCCTCCCCACCGCGCACTGCATGGCTGGGGCTGTCGTCTCGAGCCCCTTGATCCCGAGCGCCACCTGGGGGATCTGTGGCAGGCATTCAGTGCCGACAGCGGGGCCATGTGGACTTACCTGACCAGCGGCCCTTTCGCGGACGAGGTCGCCATGGGGGTCTGGCTGCGGGAGGTCGCCACCAAGCGGGATCCCCAGTTCTACGGCATCATCGACGAGGGGAGCGGACGGGCGCTGGGGCTGGCGAGCTACCTGCGCATCGATCCCCTGGCGGGCAGCATCGAGGTGGGCTGGCTGCACTTCTCCCCCGCCATGCAGCAGTCACGGCTGGCGACGGCGGCCATGGTGTTGATGATGGCCAATGCCTTTGCTCTGGGATACCGGCGCTACGAGTGGAAGTGCAATGCCCTGAACCTGCCTTCGCGCCAGGCGGCCCTGCGCCTCGGCTTTCACTATGAGGGGACCTTCCGTCAGGCGCGGGTGGACAAGGGACACAACCGGGATACGGCCTGGTTCTCCGTCATCGACAGCGAGTGGCCCGCCCTGAAAGGGTGCTTCGAGCGCTGGCTGGAGGACGGCAACTTCGACCATGCCGGGCGTCAGCGTCGCCGACTCTCCGAACTGACCGCCACCTGCCGCTCTGCGGCGTGTTGAGGGCGACAGATCACCTGCGGGGACGGGGCGGTTTCCGGTGCCGGGGCTTTGGGTATCCTTCGCACACAGGCGCCAGATCCGACATCCAGACGCAAGAGGCGCCAGTCATGGCGCCTCTTTTGTTTGTTCAGTCGTGATGATCGCCGATGGGGGCCGCAATCCAGTTCATCAGCCGGACCATGTCCCCGGGGGCCACGCCGACCGAGAGCCCCCGCTTGCCACCGCTCACCAGGATCTCGTCGAAGGCCATGGCGGAGTCGTCCAGCACGGTGGGCAGCAGCTTCTTCTGGGCCAGGGGACTGATGCCGCCCACCTTGTAGCCGGTCAGCTTTTCGGCTTCCGCCGGCTTCATCATCTCCACCTTCTTGAGCCCGGTGGCCTTGGCGAGCTGCTTAAGGCTGCACATGCCCGAGGAGGGCACGATGGCCACCACCGCCTGCTTGTCGTGATGGGCGAGCAGGGTCTTGAACACCTGCGCCTCAGGCAGACCCAGTTGGGTAGCGGCATGCTTGCCGAAGTCGTCGTGGGCTTCGCACTCGTAGGGGTAGAGCCTGTGGGGGATCTTGAGCTTTTTCAGCAAGTTGATGGCGGGTGTCATGGGGTCTCCTCGAACCGTGGCAAGGCCAGACAGTCTGCGCCCGGGAGCCGGATGTGGCAAGAACCAGTCTTCACACCCAATCGGGGCCTGTGTTAGCGTAACCGGGTGCCGGATCCTATGATTTGGGCACTTGTCCCCGCATTCCAATGCAATGCGCCGGCGATCGAAAGGAATCGTAGCCATGAATACCACAGCACTTTGCGCTCGCGATATCGACGCGATGGATCGATATGAGACCCTCGCCAGGCTGACCGCCCTTGATCGGGCCTATGGCATGGTCGAGTTCGATCTCGATGGTCGCATGGTGTCGGTCAATCCCCTGTTTTGCGACATGCTGGGCTATCCCCCCGAAGCGCTGGTGGGCCAGTCCCATCTCATGCTCTTGCCGCCGGATCTGCAGGCGGAGCATGATCTCTTCTGGCAGAGGGTATTAGGTGGCGAGATCCAGTCGGGGGAGTTTCGCCGGGTCAGGCAAGGTGGCAACCCCCTCTGGCTCCATGCCACCTACATGCCCGTGACCGACGAGGCAGGCATCCTGCTGGGGGTGGTCAAGCTGGCGCACGACATTACCTCGGCTGTGATGGCCAAGCAGCGGGTCGAGCAGCAGAGCCAGCTGTTTGACATCGTGGTGGCCGCTCACCAGAGTTTTCTGCTCGATCGCAATTTCGGCTCCGCCTGCGACACCGTCTTCGAGCGGCTGCTGAGCGTGAGCGAAAGCTCCTATGGTTTCATCGGCATCATTCAGTACGAGGATGGCCGCCCCAGTCTCTATGTCCCCTCCATCTCCAATGTCTCCTGGGACGAGGCGACCCATGCCTGGTATGAGCAGCAGCGCCAGAGCCGGGGCGGGCTCATCTTCAGCAAGCTCGACAACCTGTTTGGGCACGTGGTGACCCACAATACCCTGGTGTGCTGCAACGATCTGCCGAGCCATCCAGCCAGTCGCGGTGTCTCCCCCCGTGGTCATCCGCACCTGGAGAGCTTCCTCGGCATTCCCATCCGCCACAAGGGAGAGGCGATCGGCATGATCGCCCTGGCCAACCGCCCGGGTGGCTTTGACGAGACCCATGTCAGCCTGCTCGAGCCCCTCACCACGGCCCTTGGCACCCTTATCCACGCCCGCAACCTGGAGGATGAGCGCAGCCGCATGGAGCGGGTGCTGCGCTTCAACGCCGAGCACGACTTCTTGACCAAGCTGCCCAACCGCAGCAGCTTTTTCCAGCAGGCCAACGTGTTGCTGGATCACGTCCAGCACCATCCCGCCGAAGGGGAGGCCTGCTGCCTGGCCTTGATAGACATCGACTTCTTCAAGCAAATCAATGATGTATATGGACACCTTGCCGGGGATGCCGTGCTGGCGTCGCTGGCGGGGCTCCTGATGCAGGCGGTGCGCAGCAAGGATCTGGTGGCGCGATTTGGCGGGGAGGAGTTCATCCTGCTGCTGCGGGGCACGACCCTGGAGGAGGCCCACACCATCATGGAGCGCATCCGGCACCAGGTGGAGCAGCACACCTTCCTGTACCAGCATCAGGCGATCACCGTCACCATCAGCGTGGGGCTCACCCCCTATCAGATGAGTTACAGGCGCATGGATGACTGGCTTCAGTGTGTGGACCAGCGACTTTATGAGGCAAAACGTCGTGGTCGCAACCAGGTCTCCTGATGAGAGGCTATATCGCGAAATAAAACAGGGCGCCATCATGGCGCCCTGTTTGTTGTGGATGTTTTTTTCCCTTAGAGGGGGCTGTGCTGGCGGCAATATCGGGATCCCCGTGCCCGGCAGAGACGAAAAAGGGCGCCGGGGCGCCCTTGTTTGCAACGGTCCGGGATCAGCCGGTGTTGCGCATGCCGGCGGCGATGCCGGCGATGGTGACCATCAGCGCCTGATCCAGCTCGGGGTGCAGGGTCTCCGGGTGGTTGCGGGAGCGATTGAGCAGCTCGGCCTGCAGCACGTTGAGCGGGTCTGTGTAGGGGTTGCGCAGCTTGATGGACTCCTTGATCCAGGGCTGATCGTCCAGCAGGTCGCCCTGCGGGCGCAGTTTCAGCACCACCTCGATGGAGTCGGCAAGCTCCTGACGCAGCTGCTTGCCGAGTGCCCACAGGTTCTCCGGCACCAGGCGGGTGTCATAGTATTCCGCCAGCCAGAGGTCGGCCTTGAGGAACACCATCTCCAGCATCTCGAGACGGGTGCGGAAGAAGGGCCACTGGCGGCTCATCTCGTCCAGCACGCTCTTCTGGCCGTCGTCGATGGCCTGTTGCAACCCCTTGTGGGCGCCGAGCCAGGCCGGCAGCATCAGCCGGTTCTGGGTCCAGGCGAAGATCCAGGGGATGGCGCGCAGGCTCTCGACACCGCCGTTGGGCTTGCGCTTGGCGGGGCGGGAACCGAGCGGCAGCTTGCCGAGCTCCATCTCCGGGGTGGCAGCACGGAAGTAGGGCACGAAGTCCGGGTGACCGCGCACGATACTGCGGTAGTGATCACAGGAGACAGACGCCAGCTGCTCCATCACGGCGCGCCAGCTCTCTTTCGGCTTGGGCGGCGGCAGCAGGTTCCCCTCCAGCACGGCGCTGGTGTAGAGGTTCAGGCTCTGGATGGCCACCTTCGGCAGGCCGAACTTGAAGCGGATCATCTCCCCCTGTTCGGTGACCCGCAGGCCGCCGCGCAGGGATCCCGGGGGTTGCGACAGGATCGCCTGATGGGCGGGGGCGCCGCCACGGCCGACGGTACCGCCGCGGCCATGGAACAGGGTGAGGCGGATGTTGTTGGCTTCAGCCAGCGCCACCAGGGATTCCATGGCGGCGTACTGGGCCCAGCCAGCGGCCATCATGCCCGCATCCTTGGCGGAGTCGGAGTAGCCGATCATCACGTACTGACGGCCCTGGATGTAACCGCGATACCAGTCCACCGACAGCAGGCGTTCCATCACGGCGGTGCCCGCCATCAGGTCTTCCTGGGTCTCGAACAGCGGGGCCACCGGCATGCGGAACTTGCAGCCGGCCTCTTTGAGCAACAACTGCACCGCCAGCACGTCGGACGGGGCACCGGCCATGGAGATGATGTAGATGCCGAACGCATCGGGGTCGTGCTGGGCGATGACGCGACAGGTGTCGATGGTCTCGCGGGTCTCGGCACTGGGATCCCAGTCGCTCGGGATGAGGGGGCGGCGGGAGTTCAGCTCGCGCAGCAGGAAGGCCTGCTTGTCCTCTTCGCTCCACTCGGCGTAGTCGCCCACACCCAGGTAGCGGGTCAGCTCGGAGAAGACCTGGCCGTGACGCTCGCCATCCTGACGGATGTCCAGCTTGACCAGGTGGATGCCGAAGCAGGCCAGCTTGCGTAGCACGTCCAGCAGCATGCCGTCGGCGATGTTGCCCATGCCGCAGGCGTGCAGGGAGTGGTAGCAGAGCTCCAGGGGCTCGCGCAGCTGGGCGGTGCTCTTGACCAGATCCCGGCTCTCGCTCGCCTGGCCCTGTACCTTGGCGGTCAGGTACTCCTGGGTCTCGCGCAGCTGCTCGCGCAGCTCACGCACCAGGGCGCGATAGGGCTCGGGATTGTCGCCGACCCGGGCACGCACGGCGTCGGTGCAATCGGCCATGGAGAGTTCGGAGGTGAGCTCCTTGATGTCCTTGTAGAACAGGCTCACCGCCATCCAGCGGCCCAGCTCCAGCACTTCGGCGGTCACCTTGGCGGTGACGAAGGGGTTGCCGTCGCGGTCACCGCCCATCCAGGAGGTGAACTTGACCGGCGCGGCATCCAGCGGCAGCCGCACACCCAGATGGTGTTGCAGGCGCTCGTCCAGATTGCGCATGAATTCGGGGATGGCCGGCCACAGGCTGTTTTCCACCACGGCGAAGCCCCACTTGGCTTCGTCCACCGGGGTGGGGCGCTGTTCGCGGATCTCGTTGGTGTGCCAGGCCTGGTTGACCAGTTGCTCGATGCGACTCTGGATCTTGTCCCGCTCGCGGGGCAGCAGATCGGAGAGTTCCAGGGCCTCGAGGCAGTCGTTGAGCTGCACGTGCTTGTGGATCAGGGTACGACGGGTCACCTCGGTGGGGTGAGCGGTCAGCACCAGATCGATGTCCAGCTCGCGCACGGCCTGGATGATGGCCTCCTGGGACAGGTTGGAGGCTTTCAGCTTGTCGAACATCTGCTCCAGCGGGTCCGGGGTGCAGACCTGCTCTTCGCAGCGACGGGAGATGGTGTGGAACTGCTCCGCCACGTTCGCCAGGTTGAGGAACTGGCTGAAGGCACGGGCCACGGGCAGCAGTTCGTCATCGGAGAGGGTACGCAGGGTGTCGAGCAGGCGCTCTCTGTCAGCCTCGTTCCCCTTGCGGGAAGACTTGGCCAGTTGGCGAATGGTCTCAATCTTGTCGAGGAAGGCCTGCCCCTGATGATCCTTGATGGATTTACCCAGCAGTTGGCCCAACATGCCTACGTTGGCCCGTAGTGCGGCGTACTTTTCGTTCATTCCACATCCTTATTTTGTTGGTGCCTCCTGACTTTCCAGGCGGGAGGCGACCTCACTTATTGTTGTGCGATTACAACATATGCTCCGTCATCTTAGGGGGACAATCTACCCAGATTGTCTGCGCAAGGTCAAATAACAAGCCGATTCAGAACATGTATTTCCCTCACCTGTCCCAAGGCGCCTGTCATGTAACTTACTTACATCCCTGTTTGGCTAGACGCAGAAGCGCCGGATCAGGTGCTGCAGCACCGCCGTGGTCGGTTTGACGAACGACAGATCCAGGTATTCATCGGGCTGGTGGGCCTGGGTGATATGGCCTGGGCCCATCACTATGGTCTCGCAACCCAGCTGCTGGATAAAGGGGGCTTCGGTGCAATAGTTCACGGACTCGGCGGCCCGGCCGCTCGCCTTTTCCGCCTCCCGCACCAGCTCGGAATCATCCTGGCAGGCATAGGCCGGAATGGGTTCGTGCAGGTGCTGCAGGTGCAGGCAGCCGGGCTGGTGGATCTCGATGGGGGAGAGCGCCTCTTTCAACATGCCCATCAGCTCGTCGGGTCCCACCTGCGGGGTGGGACGCATGTCGATGTGCAGCTCGCAGCAGCCGCAGATGCGGTTCGGGCTGTCGCCCCCCTGGATGTAGCCGAGGTTCAGGGTGGGCTGGGGCACGGCGAAGCGGTGATCCGCGTACTTCTCCTTCAGATCCTGCTGGAGCCTGAGCACCTGACCCATGGCCTTGTGCATGATCTCCATGGCATTGACGCCGTTGGCGGGATCCGAACTGTGGCCGCTTCGGCCTGTGATGCGAATAGCTTCCGACATGTGGCCCTTGTGGGCCACCACGGGCACCAGCCCGGTGGGTTCGCCGATCACCGCGTAGTCGGGTTTGAGTTCGGCTGCGGCGGCGATGGCGCGGGCCCCGGCCATGGTGGTCTCTTCATCGGCGGTGGCCAGGATGCGCAGCGGCTTGCTCAGGGTCTTGAGGTCGACCTCCTTGAGCGCTTCCACGATAAAGGCGAAGAAGCCCTTCATGTCGATGGTGCCGAGCCCGTACAGGCGGTTGCCCTCTTCGGTCACTTTGAAGGGGTCTTTGGTCCAGGCTCCTTCATCGAAGGGAACCGTATCCGTGTGACCCGCCAGCAGCAGCCCCCCTTCTCCCTGACCATAGGTCGCCACCAGGTTGAACTTGCCCGGCAGATCCGGCAGGGCCGTCACCTCGCACTGGAACCCAAGCTGGCCGAACCAGTCGGCCAGCAGCCGGATCACCGCCTCGTTGCTCTGATCCCAGCGAGTATCCGTGCTGCTGATAGAGGGAATCGCAATAATATTCTTATAAAGTGAAAAAAAATCCAGTTTGGCCATCAGCTCCTCCTTGCGTCCCCGGAGTGTTTCTGTTAGAAAATACAAATGCAAAGTGAGTGCATGAATATTCTGTTCGAGTGCTCATCGACAAGGCCTCTAGTTGTAAGGGAAAGTTAATGTTCTGTCACCTGATCTGTAACCGACGACGCATATCCGCCTGAATTGCCCCTCCGCACTCGTTGCATCAAAGGGGCGATAGCCGACCCCTTGCACCGCAGCACCATGCTGTGAATTTCGAACCCAGACTTGGAATACTCAAACATGCTTAAGACCGTTATCGTCGGTGCCAGTGGCTACGCGGGGGCCGAACTGGCCGCTCTGGTCCAGAACCATCCACAACTCGAGCTGTTCGGCCTCTATGTTTCCGCCGGCAGCCAGGACGCCCACAAACGTTTCTCTTCCCTGCATCCCCAGTGGGTGGGCAAGCTGGATCAGCCGCTGCTGCCCCTGGACGAAGACGGCATGACCCGGATCCTGACCCAGGCCGATCTGGTGGTGCTGGCCACTGCTCACGAGGTGAGTGCGGAACTCGCGCCCAAGTTCCTGGCCAAGGGGTTGCCGGTGTTCGATCTCTCCGGTGCCTTCCGGGTCAACGATCAGCAGTTCTACTCCTCCTTCTACGGCTTCACCCACGAGAATGAGCAGTGGCTGGAGCAGGCCGCCTACGGTCTGGCCGAGTGGAATGCCGATGCCGTCAAGGCCGCCCAGCTGATTGCCGTGCCGGGATGCTACCCGACCGCCTCCCTGTGCGCCCTCAAGCCGCTGCAACAGGCCGGGCTGATTGCCCAGGGGTGGCAGCCCATCATCAATGCGGTTTCCGGCGTCTCCGGGGCCGGTCGCAAGGCCGCCATCAACACCAGTTTCTGCGAAGTGAGCCTCAATCCCTACGGCACCTTCAATCACAGGCACCAGCCGGAGATCAGCCACCACCTCGGCAAGGAGGTGCTGTTCCAGCCCCACCTCGGCAACTATGTGCGGGGCATCCTGGCCACCATCTATGTGCAACTGGCAGAAGGGGTGACGCCGACCCAGGTGGATCAGGCCTACCTCAAGGCCTACGAAGGCAAGCCCCTGGTACGGCTCACCGGCCAGATGCCCTCCATCCGAGGCGTGGCGAGCACGCCCTACTGCGACATCGCCTGGCAGCAGCAGGGCAACATGCTGGTGGTGGTTTCTGCCATCGACAACCTGCTCAAGGGGGCCGCCTCGCAAGCCATGCAGTGCATAAATATCAAGTTTGGTTTTGAACCGGCCACCGGCCTGATTTAACGCTTTAAGAAAGGATCGAGAAGATGGACAAGCAGACGCTGGTAATCAAGTTGGGTGGTGCCCTGATCGAGAACGACGAGGCCCTGACCGCCCTGTTCGCCACCCTGAAGACCTTCCTGGATGATCAGCACCGTCCTCTGGTGCTGGTGCACGGTGGTGGCTGCCTGGTGGACGACCTGCTCAAGGGGCTGGGCATGACCTCCACCAAGAAGAACGGCCTGCGGGTGACCCCGTTCGAGCAGATCCCCGTGATTGCCGGTGCCCTGGCCGGGACCGCCAACAAGATGATGATGGCCAAGGCCATCTCCACCGGCATTCCTGCTGTGGGTCTGTGCCTCGCCGACGGGGGTCTGTGCCAGGTGACCCAGCTCGATCCGGATCTCGGTGCGGTCGGTGACTGCAAACCGGGCAACCCGGCGCTGGTGGCCGGCATCCTGGGGCAGGGCTTCCTGCCGGTGGTGAGCTCCATCGGCATCACCGCCGACGGACAGATGATGAACGTCAATGCGGATCAGGCGGCCACCGCCATCGCCGAAGCGCTGGGCGCCGATCTGGTGATGCTGTCGGATGTGAGCGGCATTCTGGATGGCAAGGGCAAGCTGGTGCCGCAACTGGACAAGCAGAGCGCGCTGGACCTGATGGAGAAAGGCGTTATCACGGACGGCATGGCCGTCAAGGTGAAAGCCGCCCTGCACGCCGCCGAAACCCTGGGCAAGCCGGTCTGTGTCGCCAGCTGGCGCTACCCGGATCAGCTGCTCAAGCTGCTGGCTGGCGGCGCGGTCGGCACCCAGGTCACCCTCTGATCACCACCGGGAAAAGGACAATCCGATGCAACATCTTCTGAAAGACAGTGATTTAAGCAAGGCCCAGATCGAGGCGCTGCTGGCGCTTGGCAAGGCGGTCAAGACCGATCCGAAGAAATACAGCCAGGCCCTGGCGGGCAAGAGCGTGGTCACCCTGTTCGAGAAGCCCTCCCTGCGTACCCGGGTCACCTTCGACATCGGCATCGCCAAACTGGGTGGTCACAGTGTCTATCTGGATCAGCAGAACGGGGCGCTCGGCAAGCGGGAGTCGGTGAAGGATTTCGCCAGCAACCTGTCCCGCTGGTGTGACGCCATCGTCGCCCGGGTGTTCGATCACCAGACCCTGGTCGAGCTGGCCGAGTTCGGCTCGGTGCCTGTGGTCAACAGCCTGTGCAACCTCTACCACCCCTGCCAGGGGCTGGCGGATTTCATGACCATCAGCGAGCACTACAGCGATCTGTCCAAGGTGAAGCTGGCCTATCTCGGCGATGGCAACAACGTGAGCCACTCCCTGCTGCTGCTGGGGGCGACCCTCGGTACCGACGTGACCCTGGTCTGCCCGAAAGGCCATGGCCCTGATACCCAGATCTTCCTGCAGGCCCAGGCGCTGGCAGCTCAATCTGGCGCGACCATACATATCAGCGATGATGTCGCGGATATCGAAGGCTTTGACGTGGTTTATACCGATACCTGGGTTTCCATGGGTGACAACACACCAATGGAGCAGGTAAAAGATATCTTCATGCCTTATCAGATCAACCAGGCCCTGCTCGATCGGACCGGCATCCAGCATGTGCTGCACTGCCAGCCGGCCCACCGGGAGCTGGAGATCACCTCGGAGGTCATGGACGGCCCAGCCTCCCTCATCATGGATGAGGCAGAAAACCGGATGCATATCCAGAACGCCGTGCTGCTGACCCTGTTCGGACAGGGCCAGAAGTAATCCGGCAACCGACCCGGAATCACCCCTTTTTATCGAATCATCACGGAGAGAAGTAAATGAGCGGAATCAACAAGATCGTACTGGCTTACTCGGGCGGACTGGATACCTCGGCCATCATTCCCTGGCTGAAGGAGCACTATGACGCTGAAATCATCGCCTTCGTCGCCGACGTGGGCCAGGAGCGTGACGATCTGGAAGGGATCGAGCAGAAGGCCATCGCCTCCGGCGCGGTCAAGTGCATCGTCAAGGATCTGCGGGAAGAGTTCGTCAAAGAGTATGTCTACCCGACCCTGAAGACCGGCGCCGTCTATGAAGGCACCTACCTGCTGGGCACCTCCATGGCCCGTCCGGTGATCGCCAAGGCGATGGTCGAGGCTGCCCTGGCAGAAGGGGCTGATGCCATCTCCCACGGTTGCACCGGCAAGGGCAACGACCAGGTTCGGTTCGAAGGGGCGGTAGCTGCCCTGGCGCCCCAGCTGAAAGTGATCGCCCCGTGGCGGTTGTGGGACATGCGTTCCCGGGAAGATCTGCTGGCCTATCTGGAAGCCCGCAACATCCCCTGCAAGGCGACCCTGAAGAAGATCTACAGCCGTGATGCTAACGCCTGGCACATCTCCACCGAGGGTGGCGAGTTGGAGAGCACCTGGAACGAGCCGTCCGAAGCCGTCTGGCAGTGGACCGTCTCTGCAGAGGATGCCCCGAACGAGCCGGAATACGTCAAGCTGACCGTGGCCAAGGGCGAAGTGGTCGCCGTTGACGATCAGCCGCTCAGCCCGCACCAGATCCTGACCACCCTGAACGAGCGTGCCGGCAAGCACGGCGTGGGCCGGATCGACATCACCGAGAACCGGATGGTGGGCATGAAGTCCCGTGGCTGCTACGAGACCCCGGGTGGTACCGTGATGGTTGCCGCACTGCGCGCCGTGGAAGAGCTGGTACTGGACAGACCGACCCGCGCCTGGCGGGAAAAGCTGGGTGCCGAGTTCTCCCACCTGGTGTATGACGGTCGCTGGTTCACCCCGCTGTGCAAGGCCATTGTCGCCTCCGCCAACGCCATCGCCGAGGAGCTCGACGGTGAAGTGGTGCTGAAGATGTACAAGGGTCAGGTCACCGCGGTGCAGAAGAAGTCGCCGAACAGCCTCTACTCCGAAGACTTCGCCACCTTCGGTGCCGACGAAGTGTACGATCAGAGCCATGCCGAAGGCTTCATCCGTCTCTACACCCTGGCGAGCCGGATCCGCGCCATGAAAGAGCAGCATCAAGCCATCGGTGGCGACCATACCCACGGCTAAACAAGCGCTATCACCCGTTGATTCGAGGGGGCATGGCCCCCTCTTTTACAGGCAAAGAGGCCCTTTGCCATCCTCATCGGGTGTGACAAGAGCGGCTGCGCCCTGGCCGCTTCTGTGAGATAACAGGCTCGCAGAAAAACAGGGCAAGATTTCAAGTTCGACGGCGCAAGGCGCCGCCGACAACGCATTCAAGGAGAGCAGTATGGCACTTTGGGGTGGACGCTTCAGTCAGGGAGCCGATAGCCGGTTCAAGCAGTTCAACGATTCGCTGCGGTTCGACTACCGTCTGGCGGAGCAGGATATTCAGGGCTCCATGGCCTGGGCCAAAGCGCTGGTCAAGGTGGGCGTGTTGACCGAGGGTGAGCAGGCTCAGTTGCAGCAGGCGATGGACGTGCTGCTCGCCTCCGTGCAGCAGGATCCCCAGCAGATCCTGAACTCGGACGCCGAAGACATCCACTCCTGGGTCGAGAGCCAGCTCATCGACGCCGTCGGCGCCCTTGGCAAGAAGCTGCACACCGGTCGCTCGCGCAACGATCAGGTCGCCACCGACCTCAAACTCTGGTGCAAGGCACAGGGCGAGCTGCTGCTCGGCTCCATCACCGCCCTGCAACAGGGGCTGGTGGCCTCCGCCCGCGCCAATCAGGCCGCGGTGCTGCCCGGTTACACCCACCTGCAGCGTGCCCAACCGGTCACTTACGCCCACTGGGCCCTGGCCTATGTGGAGATGCTGGAGCGGGACCATTCCCGTCTGCAGGATGCCCTCAAGCGCCTCGACACCAGCCCCCTCGGCTGCGGCGCCCTGGCAGGCACCGCCTATGCCATCGACCGGGAGGCGCTGGCGCTCGACATGGGCTTTAGCGGCGCCACCCGCAACAGCCTGGATTCGGTCTCCGACCGGGATCACGTGGTGGAGCTGATGCACGTGGCGTCCCTCTCCATGACCCACCTGTCGCGCTTTGCCGAAGACCTCATCTTCTACAACACCGGCGAGGCGGGCTTTGTCGAGCTCTCAGATGCGGTCACCTCCGGCTCGTCCCTGATGCCCCAGAAGAAGAACCCGGACGCGCTGGAGCTCATTCGTGGCAAGACCGGCCGGGTGGTCGGCGCCCAGATGGGCATGCTGATGAGCCTCAAGGCGTTGCCGCTGGCCTACAACAAGGACATGCAGGAAGACAAGGAGGGGCTGTTCGATGCCCTCGACACCTGGCACGACTGCCTCGACATGGCGGCGCTGGTGCTGATCGATCTGAAGGTCAATGGCGAGCGTACCAAGGCGGCGGCCCAGGGCGGTTACGCCAATGCCACCGAACTGGCGGACTATCTGGTGGCCAAGGGCATTCCGTTCCGCGAGGCGCACCATATCGTCGGCGAGACTGTGGTCTATGCGATCCAGGTGAAAAAGCCCCTGGAAGAACTCTCCCTCCCCGAGTTCCAGCGCTTCAGCCCCGTGGTGGGGGAGGATGTTTACCCGAACCTGGAGCTGGAAGCGACTCTGGCCAAGCGGGTTGCCAAGGGAGGCGTCGCTCGCGAGCAGATAGAGGCAGCCCTCACCGCCGCCGAGGCCTGGCTGGCCAAACGGGCGGGTTAAGCCAAGCGGCTCGCCATGGGAACAAGAAGGCAGAACGGCAACCCCAGGGTTGCCGTTTTTTTATGGGCACGCCTCGGCGCCGTGGGGCGCGTTGACCAGAAGCTGTTCAGCCCCTGTGTCCGGCGCTGGCCTGATGCACGGCGTCCGTGAGCAGTCGTTGCAACTGGCATCTGGCCTCGTCGGTTTCATGGCTGGCGGCGAGCAGCACCACCCCCAGGGTACCCGGTGAGGGCAGTACGCCGCCGAGGGTGGCGAGACTGGCCGGCATGCCGATGGGGGAACGCACCGTGATCCCGAGCCCGGCCTGCACGGCGGCCCAGATCCCGCCCAGGCTCTGGCTGGTGAAGGCGATCCGCCAGGGGATCCCGGCATCGTCGAGGGCGCGGATGGCCCGCGCCCGCATCAGGCAGGGGGCATCGAAGAGCACCAGGGGCAGGGGCTCCCCGCGCGCGAGCAAAGGGGCGAGGTCCCACTCGGGGTGGGCAATCCAGGCCAGTTGCACCACCTCGATGAGGGGAAGATCCTCCCGCTCTCCCTGTGGCTGCCAGGCGAGAGCCATATCGAGGGTGCCCTCCCTGATCCCCTGCACTAGAGCCCCGTTGCGATCGATGCGGGTTGTCATGCGCAGGGCCGGGTGCTGACGACAGAGGGGCCCCAGCACGGCGGGGAGCAAAGATTCGCCGAAGTCCTCCTGCACCCCGAGCCGGATCTCCCCTTGCAGCAATTCCCCTTTGAGGGCGAGCACGGCTTCGTCATTGAGCGCCAGCAGCCGCTTGGCGTAGCCCAGCAGGCGCTCACCGCTGGCTGTCGGCACCAGGTGACGTCCCTGCTTCATGACCAGATCGGTGCCGCACTGCTGTTCGAGTTTTTTCAACTGGGCGCTGACCGCCGAGGTGGAGCGGCACAGCCGCTGCGCCGCCAGCGCAAAGCTGCCGCACTCCAGCCCCAGCACGTAGCTGCGCAGGGCATCGAGATCCAGGCTGGGGGGAAGGGGTGACATAACTATCCTTATAATCGGGATGATTGGTCTTGAATATTTCGATTTTTTAAATTGTAGCAGTGAGGGAGAGTGGCTTCATCCACCAAGGAGATTGCCATGACACCCGATGTTCCCGATCGCGCCACCCTGGCGCAGCTTGCCCCCCGACTCGCCCGACTGGCGGAAGAGACGCTGTTTGGCGATATCTGGCAGCGCCCCACCCTCTCGGCCCGCGAGCGCAGCCTGATCACCCTGGCCATCCTGGCGTCCCTGGGCCGGGTGCAACAACTGCCCTGGCATATTGCATTCGCCCGGCAAAACGGCCTGTCCCGGGATGAGCTGGAAGAGCTGTTCACCCATCTTGCCTTCTACGCCGGTTTGCCCGCCGCAGTGACGGCCGTGGGCTATCTGCCCCCCCGCGAGGAGGTGACCCCATGCCGCTGACCCGTATCACCCTGTGCGAGGGGATGAGCGACGCACACCTGCAACAACTCAGCGCCCTCTACCACCAGACCCTGGTGGAGGTGTTCGAGGTGCCGCCGAAGGATAAATTCCAGATCCTCGAGATCTTGCCTGCCAGTGCGCTCATCTATGACCCCCACTACCAGACCGGCCGCCGGGACCAGGGTTTCATCCTCTTCCAGATCCTGGCGGGCAAGGTGCGCAGCACCGCGACCAGAGAGCGGCTTTATGCACGTCTCGCCGAGCGCCTTGAGGCCGAGCTTGGGATCCACCCCGACAACCTCATGGTGGTGATCCAGCAGACCGATGCCGAGGCGTGGAGTTTCGGCCAGGGCCGGATGTTCAGACAGGAGGTGGCCTCATGATCGCCATGCACTACCGATTCACCCTGCCCGCAGACTACGACATGGCGCTGATCGAGCAGCGGATCGCCAGCAATGGCGCCAGACTGGACGGCTTTCCCGGTCTGTTGTTCAAGGCCTATCTCTACAGCCGTCAGGACGATGGGGCCCTGCCGGGGCAGGAGAACCGCTATGCCCCCTTCTATGTGTGGCACAGCGCCGAGGCGATGCACCGATTCCTGGCAAGCGAGGGATTCGCGGCGCTCACCCGGCATTTCGGATGGCCCCGCATCGAGACCTGGCATCTGCTGCGGGCGCCGGATCCGGCCTCCCTCGACGGGGTTTGCATGGCCAGGCTGCGGCGCACCAAGGTCACTTCCCACGGCGAGCTTGCCGACCTGCACGGCGAGGCCATGGTGAGCGGCTGGGATCTCACCCGATGGGAATGGCTGGAGGCGGATTTTCTCCCGTCCCTCTCATCGCCCTTGCCTGGCGGGGGCGAGATCTACCGTATCGGCTATTTGGCGAAGGGGGGCGGGGTGTAAAGCGGAATTATCTTTGTCATTGAGGCTGTTTTTCCATTCACTTGGGCTGTGAAAGTGATATTCGCATCGTGAACATAGGGTGTTATATCTCGCTTGTGGATGATGATGTGGCATTGCGGCCACCTGCTGCAATGAACTGGCTCAGTGGGGCACATTCGGGGTGACGGCCCGCGCCGGGCAGGGCATGATCCCGCTGCAATGCGTATGGACGCGTCAACCGGATCAAGGAGTTCCCATGTACCTGCCACCCCATTTCGCCGTTACCGACCCCGAGGCGCTGCACCAGCTGATGCAGGCGCACCCCCTGGGGGCCCTGATCACCTGTGGTGAAGGGGGGCTGGATGCCAACCACCTGCCGTTCGAGTTTGATGGGGCGCAGGGGGCCCACGGTGTGCTGCGGGCCCATGTGGCCCGCAACAACCCACTCTGGCAGGAGGTGAAAGAGGGCGACGAGGTGCTGGTGATCTTCCGCGCCGCCGAGGGTTATATCTCCCCCAGCTGGTATCCGGGCAAGCAGGTGCATCATCAGCAGGTGCCCACCTGGAACTATGCCGTGGTGCACGCCCATGGACGTATCCGGGTGAGGGACGATGCCCGCTTCGTGCGTCGCCTGCTCGCGACCCTGACCCGTACCCACGAGGCGGGAGAGTCCATTCCCTGGAAGATGGCGGATGCGCCGCGAGACTATCTCGAGACCATGGTGCAGGCCGTGGTGGGCATAGAGATCGAGATTGAGCGGCTGGTCGGCAAGTTCAAGCTGGGTCAGAACAAGGAGACAGCGGATCGCCTGGGAGCGGCCAATGCCCTGCAGGATCGCGGGCAGACCGCGCTGGCCGGCGCCATGCTGAACCCGCCCCCTTCACAGCCCTAGCGTGGCACCCAGGGAGCTGCTCGACAAAAACGGCAACCGTCTGGTTGCCGTTTTTCATGGTTCCACTCCCGCTCACGCGCTGGCATTGAGCAGCTTGCCGACGCCTTCCCCCGGGCCCTGTGGCAGGGTTTGCTTGAAGGCAGAAAGCAGCTGATCGAGGTTGAGGTCGCTGTTGCCGAGGGAGCCCTTGAGGGTGTCGAGCTCGCTTTGCAGCGCATCGAGGCGGGTGCTCTGGGTGCCGTCTGCCAACTGGGTGCGGGCGGCATCGATGGCCTGGGGCAGGGGCTGATCCGAGGATTCCTGACCCAGGGTCTGCATCAACGCCCCCATGAAGTGGTTGATGGCGGGGCGGTTCTGCTCGCTGTCAGCCTCCTGGATGCCGAGGCGCTGGAACAGGCTCTGCACCATGGGGGCAAGCTGCGCTTCCTGCACGACAGGCTCGGCCTTGGCCTGTGGCGTGCTGTCGCCCAGCAGCTTGCTGCCGAGCTTGATGGCAAGGGAGGCGAGGGGAAGCAGGGTGCCGATGGCGATCATGATGTCACTCTCCGTACGACTGATGTCATGACGGAGCAGGGAATGGGCCAGCTTGGCGATCATTCAACCGAAAAATGGCAGGGGATTGATCCTGCTGTGAATTTCGCTTTTGCCAGGCAGAGGACGGGCGGGTGCGAGCGGGGGCGGCGGCAAACCCTTGCAGCCCGGGGGCTGGCCGGTTTGCCGCCCGGCTTGCCGGATCAGAGCTCCTTGAACGGGCGGCGCTTCTCCTCCTCGATGACGATGGCCTCCAGATTGGCGACCCGCTCCTGCAACTCCCTGATGATGAGATCCTGTTTGCCGAGGCGATCCGTGATGCGGGCATCCCCCATCTGGTAGCGGGCGCGCTTGGTGAGATAGCTGAACGACACGCTGATAAAGACGATCAGGACGATACCTGTCCACATGGTCATGAATGACTCCTTTCAAGATTTGAACGAGAGGATCTGTCTCCCGCGCTGTCGTTGTCTCATACCCGACCTTGGGCGGCAATGCCCGCCTGGTGGCTCAGAGTCCCTGCCAGAGCGGCCAGCCGAGCCAGATCCCGAGCAG
>NZ_CAWMFQ010000236.1:0-241 GCF_963866995.1 Aeromonas sp. ZOR0002
GCACGTTTAGTCACCAATAAAAACGGAGCCCGAGGCTCCGTTTTTCAATGCAGTATCCATCCCGGGCGCAGCGCCCTCGCGCGCTTCCCGCTCCCTTGCCAACAAGGGTTGGTACCGCCAGCTCACGACGGCAACGACGTTGTGCACTGGCAGAGCGGCACCATTGTCCACCTGTGGTAATAAACCTGCCTGCGGTAATACACGTTTAGTCACCAATAAAAACGGAGCCCGAGGCTCCGTT
>NZ_CAWMFQ010000237.1:0-255 GCF_963866995.1 Aeromonas sp. ZOR0002
CACAGTCTTGGTGCGATCCAGCACCGCCATGCGCCGCACGCTCGCGGGCAGCGCATCGAGCAGCGCCTGTACCGGGAAGGGGCGATAGAGGCGAATGACCAGCACCCCGGTCTTGCGATCCTGTTGGTTGAGCCAATCCACAGTCGTGCGGGCGGTGGCCGCCCCCGAGCCCATCAGCACGATGACGTCGGTGGCATCGGGCGCGCCGTGGTACTCCACCAGCTGGTAGTGGCGGCCGGTCAGCTCGCCGAGGCT
>NZ_CAWMFQ010000238.1:0-1803 GCF_963866995.1 Aeromonas sp. ZOR0002
GCTGCGGCTCGGGCGCGGGCGGGAGCTCTGCTTCTGGCGCTCGTCCCGAAACGACCCCCAGAGCGGCAACGTCATCATCCCGGGGCGCATGGTGCTGGACGGCATCGATACCCTCAAGAGCGCCACCTGGCAGTTCCCGAGCTACAGCCTGGATGCGGTGGCGAGCGAGCTGCTCGGGCGGGGCAAGGACATCGAGGACGTGGCCAACCGGGGGGAGAAGATCACCGAGCTGTTCCACTCCGACAAGGAGGCGCTGGCCCGCTACAACCTGGAAGATTGCAGGCTGGTGTGGGAGATCTTCGATTTCTGCCACCTCATCCCCTTTGCCATCGAGCGTGCCTCTCTCACCGGTCTTGAGCTCGACCGGGTGGGCGGGTCGGTGGCGGCGTTCACCAACCTCTATCTACCACGGCTGCACCGCGGTGGCTATGTGGCGCCCAACCTGCCGGCAGACGGCGGGCTCGCAAGCCCCGGCGGCTATGTGATGGACTCCAAGCCGGGGCTCTATCGCCACGTGCTGGTGCTCGACTTCAAGAGCCTCTATCCCAGCATCATCCGCACCTTCTGCATCGACCCCATGGGGCTGGTGGAGGGGCTCAAACACCCGGATAGCGCCATTCCAGGCTTTCGCGGCGCCCTGTTCTCCCGAACCCGCCACTTCCTGCCGGATCTCATCGCCACCCTGTGGGCGGCGCGGGATCGGGCCAAGGCCGCCAGTAACAAGGCCCTCTCCCAGGCCATCAAGATCATCATGAACTCCTTCTACGGGGTGCTGGGGTCGGGGGGTTGCCGCTTCTACGACCCGAGGCTCGCCTCCTCCATCACCTTGCGGGGCCACGGCATCATGCAGCAGACCCGGGAGTGGATAGAGGCAGAAGGGTTCGAGGTGATCTATGGGGACACCGATTCCACCTTCGTGCACCTGGGGAGCGATATCCGTCTCGAACAGGCGGACGAGATTGGCCAGCGACTGGCGAAGATGATCAACGACAACTGGGCCGCGCTGATCAGGCGGGAGTTCGACCTGCCGAGCCATCTGGAGATCCAGTTCGAGACCCACTACCGCCGATTCCTGATGCCCACCATTCGCGGGCTAGAGAAGGGAAGCAAGAAACGCTATGCGGGACTGGTGGGCGAAGGGGAAGGGGAGCACCTGGTGTTCAAGGGGCTGGAGACGGTGCGCACCGACTGGACACCCCTTGCCAAGGCATTCCAGACCCGGCTCTACGAAATGGTGTTCCACGACCAGGATCCCAACAGCTATGTGCGCACCATGGTGGACGAGACCCGGGCCGGCCGTCACGACGATCTGCTCATCTACCGCAAGCGGCTGCGCCAGAAACTCGAGGAGTATCAGAAGAACGTGCCGCCCCATGTGCGGGCGGCGCGCCTGGCGGACGAGGAGAATCTGCGCCGCGGCCTGCCCCAGCGCTATCAGCACAGGGGCACCATCGCCTACCTGATGACCCTGAACGGCCCCGAGCCTTTGGAGTACCGGCGCAGCGCCGTCGACTACGAGCACTACATCGACAAGCAGCTCAGGCCCATCGCCGACGCCATCCTTCCCTTTGTGGGGGAGTCGTTCGAGCGGATCTGCGGCCAGCAGCTCGATCTCTTCTGACAACGCGAGGTAAACGCGGCGGCCATGGCACGACAATGGCGGCCCGCGGGCCAGAGGGGACAGGAGGCAGATGACGGGAAAGAGCGGGGGTCAGAGCCGACCAATGCAAAAAGCCCGCTATCAAGCGGGCTTTTCAAATCTGGTGCGTCCTAGTGGATTCGAACCACCGACCCCCACCATGT
>NZ_CAWMFQ010000239.1:0-7069 GCF_963866995.1 Aeromonas sp. ZOR0002
CGGCTGCGCACCTTGAAGCGGCGCCAGGATGTGCGCTCAAGAGCCGAAGATCTGCTGGCCCACCAGGGGGTGGGTCAGGGGCAGGCCTTCTGCGAGGCCCTGGCCGAGAAGAGCGGTGACAAGGGGCGGGAAGGGTATCGCACCTGGCTATCCCAGCTTGACGAGAGCCACAGCGATCGGGAAGTGCTGACCCTCTACAGCCAGCTGGTGCTCACCGAGCGGGACAAGCTGGCCCAGGCCCGCGTCGCCAAATGGTCGGGGGAGGCCGCCGTGCTGGTGGCCCTGAGCCCGCTCGCCACGGTCGACATGATGCTGATGCTCTGGCGCAACCTGCGGATGATCGAGGATATCGCCGATGTCTATGCCATCGAGCTCGGCTACTGGAGCCGCATCCGCCTCATTCGCCAGGTGTTTCGCAACATGCTCTATGCGGGGGCCACCGAGCTGGTGACCGAGGTAGGGATGGATCTGCTGGGGGCCGAGCTGACCGCCAAGCTCTCCGCCCGCGCTGCCCAAGGGGTCGGGGCCGGGTTGCTCACCGCGCGCCTCGGGATGCGTACCATGGAAGCCTGTCGTCCGCTCCCCTGGTGTGCCGACGAGAAGCCGAAACTGGGCGAGTTGCGCAAGCGGCTGATCGGCCAGTTGGCGGGTTATCTCAACAAGTCGTGAGGTGGCTGGGATTCGATAGGGATGTCACAAATTATTTACAATTGTCAAAAGCAGCCGACCCCGGGGTCGGCTGCTTTTTTGAGGGGCAAACCGTTACAGTGATCCCATGACTCAACGGCCAGTGACCGCCCGGATGGCGGCTGGCACCCGAAGGATGGGATCACTCATGGCAAGTCTCTACACGGCCCGCCAACCGGATGGGCAGGGCAGGATCCACTACACGGACGAGGAGCACGGCACCTGGCGGATCCTGATTGCACGCCAGCTTGCGGCGCTCGATGGCAAGGCCTGCGACGAATACCAGGCCGGGTTGGCACGCCTCGACCTGCCTCTGGACCGCATCCCCCAGCTAGGCGAGATCAACGCTGCCCTGATGCCCGCCACCGGCTGGTCGGTGGCGGCGGTGCCGGCCCTCATCTCCTTTGATCACTTCTTCGCGCTGCTCGCTGATCGCCGTTTTCCCGTCGCCACCTTCATTCGCCGCCGGGACGAGCTCGACTACCTGCAAGAGCCCGACATCTTCCACGAGATCTTCGGCCACTGCGCCATGCTGACCAACCCGGCCTTTGCCCACTTCACTCACCTGTATGGTCGGCTCGGACTCCATGCGAGCAAGGAGGAGCGGGTCTATCTGGCGCGGCTCTACTGGTTCACGGTGGAGTTCGGTCTCCTGCAGGGGGAGGAGGGGCTGCGCATCTACGGCGGCGGCATTCTCTCCTCCATCGGTGAGACTGCCTATGCCCTCTCGGGCAAGCCCGAGCTGCAACCCTTCGATCTGCTGGAGATCCTGCGTACCCCCTATCGCATCGACATCATGCAGCCGACCTATTTCGTGCTGCCTCGTCTCGATACCCTCTATGGTCTGGAGGGGCAGGGGATCATGGCGGCCGTGGCCGAGGCCCGTCGTCTTGGCCTGCGTCCACCCCGCTTTGCCCCTGTTGTCGGCAAGCAGGCGAGCTGACCCGTATTCATTCCCACGATGTTTCATGAAAGGAGTCCCGAATGACTGAACTGGCGAGTCAACGATGCGAGGCGTGCCGCGCCGATGCCCCCAGGGTGAGCGATCAGGAGTTGGGGGAGCTGATGCACCTCATCCCCGACTGGCAGCCCCTGGTGGTCAACGGCGAGCTGCAACTGCGTCGTGAATTTGTGTTTCGCAACTTCAAGGAGGGGCTGGCGTTCACCAACCGCCTCGGAGAACTGGCGGAGGCGGAGTTCCATCATCCGGCGATCTTGCTCGAATGGGGCAAGGTGACCGTGAGCTGGTGGACCCACAAGATAGGCGGCTTGCATCGCAACGACTTCATCATGGCAGCCCGCACCGACGCGTTGATGAAGTAACCGCAATCTGGCGCCAGCGCAGACAGGGCCTGCCCGGTGAAAGCGGGGCAGGCCCGCATTTTTGTGGGGGAGCGCTCGCACTGGCGGGATCGAGTCTGTATTATCCCGTTATTCAGAATGTTAGTTAGGAAGTGTGTGCCGAATGCGTCTTGAAGTCAGCTGTGAAGACCGTCTGGGCCTGACCCGGGAATTGCTCGACCGACTGGTGGAGCACAACATCGATCTGCGCGGCATCGAAATCGATACCTCAGGCATCATCTATCTCAATTTCCCCGAGCTGGAGTTCCGTGACTTTCAGCATCTGATGCCGGAAATTCGCCGCATTCCCGGCGTCTATGACGTCAAGACCATCCCCTACATGCCCTCCGAGCGGGAGCACCACGAGATAGAGGCCCTGCTCAAGGCGCTGCCGGACCTGGTCTTCTCCCTCGACAGCAAGGGGCGGGTGACTCAGGCCAACCAGGCCGCCCTCACCACCCTGGCGTTGCCACCGGACGAGGTGCGCGGCGTGGCGATCGCCTCCCTGGTCAAGGGCTTCTCGTTTGGCCGCTGGCTGGAGTCGGGGGAGATCAAGCCCCAGACCTGCAAGCTGAGCCTCGGTGGCGAAGAGTACCTGGGCGATCTGATGCCGCTGTTCGTGGCCGAAGAGAAGGGCAAGCAGGCTCTGGCCGGCGCCGTGGTGGTGCTCAAATCCGCCCGCCGGGTCGGCATGCACTTCAGTGCCCTGCACGCGGTAGAAGTGGGGGGCTTTGAGCACCTCCAGGCCGAGAGCCAGAAGATGAAAGAGGTGCTGGCCCAGGCAGCCAAGCTCGCGATGCAGGACGCCCCCTTGCTCATCGTGGGGGAGACCGGCACCGGCAAGGAGTTGCTGGCCCGGGCCTGCCACGGCGCCAGCCTGCGCTCCAGCCACCCCTTCATGGCGCTCAACTGCGCGGCCATGCCGGACAACGTGGCCGAGAGCGAGCTGTTCGGCTATGCCCCCGGCGCCTTTGGCAACAACACCGAGGGCAAGCGCGGGGTGCTGGAGCTGGCCAGCGGCGGCACCCTGATGCTGGACGAGATCGGCGACATGTCCCCCCATCTGCAGACCAAGTTCCTGCGGGTGCTGCAAGACGGCGTGTTTCGCCGGGTCGGTGACGAGCAGGAGGTGAGGGTCAACGTGCGCTTCATCTGCACCACCCAGAAGCAGTTGCTGGATCTGGTCCATGAAGGGAAGTTTCGCGAAGATCTCTACTACCGCCTCAATGTGCTTAGCCTCAATCTGCCGCCGCTGCGCGAGCGCAAGGCGGACATCATGGCCCTGGCCCAGCAGTTCGTGTCGCGCTTTGCCAGCGAACTGCAGCGCCCGCGTCCGCGCTTTACCCGCAACATGGCCGAGTACCTCACCGCCTACCGCTGGCCCGGCAACGTGCGCCAGCTGCGCAACTGCCTCTATCGGGCCATGACTCTGCTGGAAGGGGACGAGATTGGACCCGAGCACGTGGACTTGCCGGTGGCGGCCGATGCCATGCCGCTCATCGACGAGTGGTTCGAGGGGGGGCTCGACGAGGCGGTGAAGCGTTTCGAGAGCCGCCTGCTGGAGCGGCTCTACCCGGCGTTCCCCTCCACCCGCCAACTGGCCAAGCGGCTCGGTGTCTCCCATACCGCCATCGCCAACAAGCTGCGCGAATATGGGATTGGCAAGAAGTAGTGTCGATGGACGGTGTCTGCCAGGGGCATTGAGCGTCTTGCAGGCACGGCTGCGACACCCGGTGACGCAACCGTGCCACTTGCCTCTGGGGGCTGGCCACCCGGCTGGTAAGCTCGGTGCGGTGCCATGCAGGCACTCTCATCATGGCGTCGGGTGACCCCGGCGCCGACCTTGACACTCTCGCGGGCACCATGCAGATGTTTTGTTACCTCCGGTTACTGATGTGGCTGGCGCCACTGTGCTGCATGCTGATGCTGGCAAACCAGGCCATGGCGGCAACCTCCGCCGAGGCGCGCAGCGACATGGTGCGCCAGACCGTGCTCGATATCCTCAGTTACACCCGCTGGCCCAGCGAGCCCGCCAGACTTCGGCTCTGCATCACGGCGCCGACGGAATATGCGTCATCCCTTCTGACCATTGAACGGCAGGCCAATGGCCGACCGGTGGAGGTCCATCGCTACGACATGGACGATGAGGCGCTGATCCAGCGCTGCGATGTCATCTATCTGGGGGTGCTGGCACCTGCACAGCGCCTCTCCCTGTTCGAGCGCCTGCGCGGCCACGCCATCCTCAGCATCAGTGAGCAGAGCCGCGAATGCATCGCCGATGCGGTCTTCTGTCTGCAGGCCGGCGAGGAGAGGGTGCGTTTTCGGGTCAATCTGGATGCGCTGGCCCGCAGCGGTGTGCGAGTGCACCCGGCCGTGCTCAAGCTGGCGCGAGCCGATGAGGAGGTGCGATGACGGTCCATCACGCCACTCCCAGGCTTACCCTGCGACAGAGTCTGGGGCGCACCCACATGATGATCTCCCTGACTGCTGTCTGCATGGCCGGGCTGTTTCTGACCGTCACGGCGCTGCTGGCGCTGCGCCTTTATGCGGATCACAACCTCAAGCTGGTGGCGCGGGCCATCAGCTACACCACTGAGGCGGCCGTGGTCTTCCATGACAAGGAGGCGGCACTGGATGCCCTGGAGACCATCACCTCCCGGGAAGACATAGCCAGCGCCAGCATAGTGCTGCCGGACGGCCAGGTACTGGCGAGCTGGCGCCGGGACATCACTACCCCCTGGACTACCCTGGAGCAGCACCTGGCCCGCCTGATCCTGCCGGGGCCCGTGGCGCTCCCCATGGTGCGCGAGCACAAGGAGATAGCCAGGGTGCATCTGGTCGGTCACGGCCAGTACCTGCTGCGATTTCTGTTGCAGACCCTGCTGGCTACCCTGGTGTGCCTGCTCATCAGTATTCTCGGGGCACTCCATGTGGCGCGCCGGATGCAGCGCTCCATCACGGCCCCCCTCAAGGCCCTGACCGAGGTGGCTTACAACGTCAGCCGCCAGCGGGCCCTCAAGGAGCGGGTGCCGGCGGCCAATATCGCCGAGCTGCACGAGCTGGGTGAGGATTTCAATTCGCTGCTCGATGAGCTGGAAGCCTGGCAGGCCCACCAGAAGCGGGAGAACGCCAGCCTGCTGCATCAGGCAACCCATGATCCCCTGACCGGTCTGCCCAACCGCGCTCTGTTCGAGGCTCGCATGGGGCAGGCCATTCTGGCAGGCAACAAGGGGCATGAAGGTTTTGCCCTGCTCTATCTGGATTGCGATCGTTTCAAGCAGATCAATGACAACCTGGGCCACGGCATCGGCGACGAAGTGCTGATCGCCGTGGCGCGGCGGGTGCAGCATCAGCTCAGACCCCTGGATCTGGTCTGCCGGCTGGGGGGAGATGAGTTCGTCATCCTCCTGACCCCGATCCAGGGGGAGGACGAGGTGCGCGAGGTAATAGGGCGAGTGCAGCAGGCCATGAACACCCCCGTGGTATTGAGTGACGGTCGCCATCTCGGGGTGGGGATCAGCATCGGCTCTGCCCGCTATCCCGAGCAGGGGAGGACGGCGGATGCCCTGCTGCAATGGGCAGACGACGCCATGTATCAAGCCAAACGACAACGCAGGGAGGAGAGAGAAACACGAAAAACGAGCACGTGAAGTTGAACCGGAAATAGTGAAAGGATGATAAGAATGCGCATGTTGAACCCGATCAAAGCGGGCCTGGTGGCACTGTTGCTGAGTGTGCTGGCGGCGTGCCAGAGCCCTCCCCAGGGGCTCACGGCGGAGCAGATCGCCGCCTTGAAGGAGCAGGGATTTCACCTGACCGACGAGGGATGGACCCTGGATATCTCCAACAAGGTGCTGTTCGCCAACAATGTGGGGGCCCTCAACCCCGAGACCCGCCAGGTGGTGGAGAAACTCGGCAAGGCCCTGATTGAGGTAGGACTGAACCGGGCACGGGTGGACGGTCATACCGACTCCAACGGTGATGAGGCCTACAACCAGCAACTCTCCCTCAAGCGGGCACGGTCGGTGGCCGATGTCCTGGTGTCGGTGGGTATGCCCCAGGGGAACCTGGATATCCGCGGCCGCGGAGAAGAGGCGCCCATCGCCGACAACGCGACCGCTGCCGGACGAGCGGAAAATCGCCGGGTTGCCATCATCATCGGCAATGGCTGACCCCCGTCAGCCGGTATCGGCGCGGCGCTCCCATCGGGAGCCTTGAATCAACCGCCTGATCCTGTGTGTGCCACCACTCTCCAGTGGGAGAGTGGCTCTCTTCCCTTGTTGTTTCACGCCTTCCTTGCCTGACGCGCTGCTGCCCTGATGGAGACAGAGTGACGACTCAATCCTTCCCGACTTGATCCAGCACAAATACCTGCAACTGATATTCGTTATCATTTGCGTTATTTACGCAGGGTAACCCCAGTGACGACTCTCCAGCTTTCTTCGACCATGACGGGGCTTTGTACCCCGGATCCCCTCAAATTCGCCTTCACCGCCAAGACGTCGGCCCATGCCAGCCGGGGAGGGGCCGCCCCCCTGATGCTGGACGATGCCGGCTGGCAAGCCTGGTGGCAGCAGGAGAGCGAGGCCAAGGCCCGAGCGCTCTATATCCATATCCCGTTTTGCCGCAAGCGCTGCAGTTTTTGCAACTTCTTCGAAAACGGCGCCAATCCGGCGCGCATGAGCCGCTACATGGAGGCACTCTGCGGGTCGCTGCACCAGGCAGCCGAGACGCCGCTCGTCCAGAGCCGGCCTTTCTCGGCGGTCTATGTGGGGGGCGGCACGCCAACCGACATGGCGGCGGGCGATCTCGCCCGCCTGGCCAGCGCCATCCGCCGTTTTCCCCTGACCGTGAATGCGGAGCTGACTCTGGAGGGGCGGCTCAACGGCTTTGATGACGAGAAGTGGCAGACGGCCCTGGCGGGTGGCTTCAATCGTTTCTCGTTCGGCGTGCAGAGTTTTGATACCCGTGTGCGCCAGCAGGCGGCCCGCTTCGATGACAGGGAGACCTTGCTGGCCCGGCTGGCGGCGCTGACCCGCCA
>NZ_CAWMFQ010000239.1:7152-7262 GCF_963866995.1 Aeromonas sp. ZOR0002
TGGCGGATCTCATCTTCGGTCTGCCGGGGCAGGATGAGGCCGTGTGGCGCCAGGATATCGCGGATGTGATGGCGAGCGGGGTGCACGGGGTGGATCTCTATCAACTCATC
>NZ_CAWMFQ010000240.1:0-2091 GCF_963866995.1 Aeromonas sp. ZOR0002
ATTCCGGTTGTCGTGGGTTCGAGCCCCATCAGCCACCCCATTTTACAGCTTGTCAGGTACGCGAAGGTGGCGGAATTGGTAGACGCGCTAGCTTCAGGTGTTAGTGCCCCCCGGGTGTGAGGGTTCGAGTCCCTCTCTTCGCACCATACTTGCTGTATGACGAGGATGACCAGATGGTCATCTTTGTGTTTTTGGAATACCCCCTCGGTGATTAGCGCAGCCCGGTAGCGCATCTGGTTTGGGACCAGAGGGTCAAAGGTTCGAATCCTTTATCACCGACCACATTTGAAAACCCCGCTCAGGCGGGGTTTTTGCTTTTTGGCATTTCTCTTTCGCTTTTTCCTGTCACGTCTTTTTACACTTCTTCAGGCGCCTGTTCGCCACGAGTTCGCTATGCTGGGGCCCGGAGCCGCGAGACAGGGGACGCTCGGGCACGGACCAGATACAAGGCCTATGCATCACCATATCACTTCTCTTCAACTCTCCGTGCTGGCCATGGCCGCACTGCTGCTGGGCGGCTGCGCCCTGCAGCCAAAACCGGAAGATCTTCTGATGGGCGCCGCCCCCAAGCCAAAGGCCGAACTCGAGGCCACCTTGGTGACCAGTGGTGGCTTCTGCGTGACCCTGAGCGAGCAGGGCCGTCTGCTGACTCAGCCCTGTGATCAGCAATCGAACCAGTCATTCAGCTGGGATGTCGGTGCCCTGCAACTGGCCGGGGATTGCCTGGTCGCCAAAGGGGAGGATGGTCTGGGGATGGAGGCGTGCCGGGAGGAGAGCCATCAATGGCAGTGGCAGGGGGATCGTCTGTTCAATCGGCAGGTGTCGCTGTGCCTGGATGTGGCGGGTCGCCGTCACAAGCCGGCCGTCCCCCTGCGCCTCGCCGAATGCTATGGCGGCGCCAACCAGAGCTTTGAGTGGACGCCATCCGGCACGCTGTTGAACCGTCTGGTGCGCCCGGCACTGGCGTGGTGACAAGAGAGCGAGAAACAAAAAGGGTGGCCACATGGGCCACCCTTTTTCGATCCGCGATGGGGATGCCTTATCAGCGGGTCTGGGAGGCGAACAGTTTCTCCAGATAGACGGCAACGCCATCTTCATCGGAAGTGAGGGTCTGTTCATGCTCTGGCAGGGCCTGCTTGAGGCGATCGTGGGCGTTGCCCATGACCACGCCACGGCCCACCATGCTCAGCATTTCGAAGTCGTTCATGCCATCGCCGAAGGCCACGGCCTGGGACATCTCCAGGCCGTGCTGCTCCAGCACGGCGCGCACGGCATTGCCCTTGTGCACGCCGGCGTGCATCACCTCGAGGCAGTCAGGCAGGGAGAAGGTGACGTTGATCCGATCACCATATTGCTGGTTGAGGTGCGCCTCTATCTTCAGCAGCTTGTCGTGGTCGCCGATGTAGAACACCTTGTTGACCCTGTCCTTCGGGTGGTTGGCCAGATCCGCCAGGCGGTAGCTGAAGCCGGAGTCGTGATGGAACTGCAGCAACCAGGGCAGCTCCTTTTCCACCAGCCACTCGTCGCCGTAGTAGACGTTGATGTGGATGGACGGGTCGCGTTCCATGGCGATCAGCTCGGCCGCCACCGTGCTCGGCAGCGCCTGGTTGTAGACCAGCTGATCCTGCTTGTCGTGTACCACGGCGCCGTTGGAGGTAATGAGGTAGATATCCAGCCCCAGTGCATCGCGGATGCTGCGTACATCCACATGGTGACGGCCGGTGGCGACCACGAATTTGACGCCCTGATCGACCAGACGGTGCAGGGTATCCCGGGTGCGGGAGGAGATCTGGTGCTGCCCGTTGAGCAGGGTACCATCGAGATCGGACACAACTACCTTGAACATCATTACCTCGACTTCAATTGAACGCCGGGGGAGTGTACCCCAGCGTCTGCCGTCACCCCATTTATTTAGGGATCCAAAAAATAACCAGCCCCTTCTGGTCGCGTCAGTAGCGCGCGAAGAAGGCCAGGGTTGCATTGAGCGCGGCCTGGCGTTGGGGATCCGCCTCGATGAAGAGCTCGTGCCAGGCCCCGTCGATGCGCAGCGGCTTGCCCCCATCACACTTGGCATTGGCGCAGAAGGCCTCC
>NZ_CAWMFQ010000240.1:2129-3839 GCF_963866995.1 Aeromonas sp. ZOR0002
GCCGCGTCCGACCCTGTGATGGCCTGATGGATCCAGTGGGCGGTGGCGCCCCCCAGCCTGACCTGGGGACGCTGCTCGTAGATCTGGCGGAAGGCCTGATAACGCGCCGTGCTGTGGGTCAGCTCGTTGTCGGCAAAGCCGTGATCCTCATAGGGTCCCTGACCCGGGCCGTAGGGGGGCTCGCCCACCCAGCCGCCGACCGTGCCGATGGTGGCCGCCAGCCCCTTGGCCAGCCACTTGGGCAGGCCGCCGAGGTTGATGCCCATCATGGGGGAGGAGAGCACCGCCGCCTGGATGTCGTTCGGCCAGCGTTCCAGATAGCGGGCCGAGATGGCCCCCCCCATGGAGTGGGCCAGCAGGAACAGCTTGGCGGGTTGGTCCTGGGCGATCACTTCATCATGAAACTGTTTGAGATCGGCGACATAGTCGTCGAACTGGTCGACATACCCCTTCTCTTTGTCGGCCAGCATGCGGTCTGACATTCCCTGGCCGCGATGATCGATGAGGTAGAGGCTGTAACCCTGGCGCCAGAGATCCCAGGCCAGCTCCTGATACTTGAGGTAGCTCTCGACCCGGCCGTTGACGATGAGGATGGCGCGATCGATCTTGGGCTGGCGCAGGGCGGCATAGCGGAGGGTGACCCCGTCCTTGCCCTGGAACTCCCCCTCGACGGCATGCTGGCGCCAGAAGTCGGGCAGGGTCTGCTGATAGAGGGCGGGAACGTCGGCTTCAGTGGTCAGCTGGTAAGGATTGCTCACGGCAAGGGCTCCGGCAGAAAACAGGGTCAGGGCCAGCAGGGAAAGGGAGGCAGGTTTCATCGGGCAAGCTCCTCGCGCCAGTGGTGGTAGAGCGCAGTGATATCGTTCGAGCAGAGCAGGGGCATGGCGGCTTGCAGGCGGGGCAGCGGCCAGTCCCACCACTGCATGGCTTGCAGCATGGCGACCTGCTCCTCGTCAAAACGGGGGCGGATCGGTCTGGCCGGGTTGCCGCCCACTATGGTGTAGGGGGCCACATCCCGGGTGACCACGGCCCGGGTGGCAATGACGGCGCCATCGCCGATGGTGATGCCGGGCATGATCATGGCTTCCGAGCCGATCCAGACATCGTTGCCGATCCGGGTGTCTCCCTTGCGCAGAAAACCGTCCTGCACGCCGTCACCGAAGCGGGCAGCATCGAAGGGGAAGGTGGAAACCCAGTCCATCCGGTGACCCTGGTTGCCCGCCAGCATGAAGGTGGCGCCGGAGGCGATGGAGCAGAACTTGCCGATGATCAGACGGTCAACTTCCTTACCCCACTGGCCACTGTCCCAGGACTCCCGCGTCGAGCCATCGCCGAGCAGGTAGCGCACGCAATGATCCTCGAACGGCTTGCCGTGGTAGTAACCGGAGTAATAGCTGTACTCCCCGGCCTCGATATTGGGGTTGGTCAGATGATCCCGTATGACCTGGGATTCCAGCCAGCTGCCGAACGGATTTTCCATCACTGATCCTGCCATTCATCTTCTTCCTGTTGTGCGGCCCATCCTTTGCGCGTCAGCTGCATCTGCTGCCACCAGCGTTCGTCCGCCAGGATCTCGCCGGCCGGACCGAGCTGGGGGTAGGGCATCTCTTTCTCCTTGCAGAGCTGGGCATAGACGGGATAGCCCCCCTCGAACAAGATGGTGTTCTGCTCTTCCAGGCTGAGTGGGCAGCCGCGCTGATAACAACTGTG
>NZ_CAWMFQ010000241.1:0-1688 GCF_963866995.1 Aeromonas sp. ZOR0002
GCCTCGCAGCCGAGGTCGTGCCAGGCGGCCAGTTTGTCCGTCGCGTCGGCCAGTTGCTGATTCATCTGTCGGCGCATCCGCAGCAGCAGTTGGCCCAGGGGTGTGCCGTCATCCAGGGATTCATCAGGCCAGGCCAGAATATCCTTCGCCACCTTCATCAGGACGGGCATGCTGTCTCCCTCGGCGGTGCCGACCAGATCGCACAGTTGCAGGGTAGGAGCGATGCGATTTCGCAGGAATTTTCCCTGGGCACCACACCGCTGCATGCAATGTTGCAGGGAGGTTCGCATCAGTTCGACGGCGACGGCCTTGACCAGGCCTGCGTCGGTCTGAAAGCGGGAGGAGTGCCGTCCATCCGGCAAATGTCGTTGCTTTATCCCTTCATACAGCGCCATGGCGGCCAGCCCCGTCACATAGGCACGAGTCAGTATCCGGCGGTGCAGGGCATGGTGCGCCAGCGGTATGACCCGCCCGTTGTGGGCGTGAAGCGGTCGTTGCTGCGCGTAGTGAATGGCCAGTGCGAGGCTCAGTTTCAAGCCGGGGATCAGGGAGGCGGTCAGCACCAGTTTTCCCCACTCAACACGGCGCAGGGAGCTGAAGAAAATGTCGCGTTGGCTGGCAAGACGAGAGTGAAAGATGCCCCCAGCACTGATGTCGTGCTCATGACCCCTGAGCCATGCCCAGCGGGGGAGCGCCACCTGCTCGAAGGTGATGATGGCGTGATCCACCACGTCGAAGTAGGGGAGGTCGAGCACGTCCGGGCTGGAGACGCTGACCCCCTGATACAGTGCGCCACGGGCGTCCCGGCAGGGCACCAGAAAGGGATGAATGCCGCAGTCTTGCTTGCCGACCCACAATCTGGCCATCACCACGCTGCTCTTGGGTTGCCCTTCCAGGGCGATGTAGGGCATGAACTTGGCGGCATGCCGATGGGGCGTATGGAGGATAAAACCGTCAGTGGCACAGTCGTAGCGGACTTCGGTTGCCATGCTCATGGCATTGTTGCCACAACCGAGCTCGGTGACCAGATAGAGCCCGTGAGTGCGCAAGGCCAGAGCCTCCTCAATCTGACCGATGATCTCCGGATGGTGCCGATCCCCCAGCTCCAGCAGCGTGCCGAGATAGAGATTGTAATGACTGGCCAGCAAGGGGCAGAGCCCCCCTTGCCGGGTCAGGCAGGGAGACTCCATCAGGGTGAGGAGGGGGGCCAGGTCGTCAACGATATCCTCTTGCCCGAGTGCAGCCGTGCTGGCGACAGTGTGGAAAATCCGGTAGATGGCCCGGGTCCGTTGTGCCTTCTCGAGATGATGGAGATCGGGGAACAGGGTGTCGTTGAGTGCCAGGGCATGCAGGCGACTGGCCAGTGAAGCAGGGTGTGACATGATGGCTCCTTGACTGGGTAGATCCAAATGGTCCTTCTCGAATCAATCATAGTCTTTGGGATCTCTGTGACACCCTGGTGACGCGCCTGATGATGAGTAAGGGTCGTCATCGAAGGCCATGGGGAATCAGGAAAGCAAGCAGGTGGCGGTTTGGCGCGCCATCGGGCAGGGGGGGCCGTGGACAGGCCCGGAAGAGCAGATATGAAAAAGCCCAGCCAAAAGGCTGGGCTTTAAAATGTGGCTCCCTCGACAGGACTTGAACCTGTGACATACGGATTAACAGTCCGCCGTTCTACCGACTGAACT
>NZ_CAWMFQ010000242.1:0-363 GCF_963866995.1 Aeromonas sp. ZOR0002
AACCAGGTGGTCAGAGGTTCGAATCCTCTCGGGCGCACCATACAGACAGCCTCGACGTCAGTCGGGGCTGTTTTTTTATGGGCGATATCCTCCTCCCCATCATGGGGTTGTCTCTCTCGTGTTCTTCTCCCTGACGCTCCCACGGGGGACTGTTCCCCCTTGCTGCACGTGCCCCTGGGTAACCACTCTCGACGGGTCTTGCCTGGCAGGCTGCTGATGCATCCCGTGGCCGTGCCTGTGGACCTGGGTGCCCTTACCATACGCACTATGCTGTGAGGGGCTGGCGCTCTCTGGCGGCTTGCTGAGGCGTTTGGCGGGCAATAAAAAGGCGCTGTCCCAATTACATGTTGAAAGGCTAACCTT
>NZ_CAWMFQ010000243.1:0-8140 GCF_963866995.1 Aeromonas sp. ZOR0002
TGCCGGTGCGGACGGTACAGGTGCGGATGCGGATGGCGCCTGGGCTGGCGCTGCTGACACAGAGAGGGATGGCGTGGCGACAGAAGAGGCTGGCGTCAGGGCTGGCTGGGCCGATGATGAGGCCGGTGACAAGGGTGCAAACGCCGCGGATGGCGGCGCGGCAGCAACCGCAACCGCCTGGGTGGGCGCGGCGGCCGAGGTGGGCTCCGCCCCCTGCAAGGGGAAGCTGCACACACCGATAATGGCGATGAGGGTTCTTGGTTTTATCATAGGGATCTCCTGCTGCCTTCTGTTATCGGCAGCCAGGGCCATCTCCTTAGCCCACCACATTAGCCCGCCACACCCAACCCCAAAAATGACAAAGGGGAGCCTGGGCTCCCCTTGCGGTCGACGTAGCAACTTACTTGACGAAGTCGACGCCCAGCTGGATGTCGGCCTTCAGGGTGGCCAGCATGCTGTCCATCGCTTCCTGCTCGAAGGCGCTCAGCTTGCCGTAGTCCAGCACGGTTTCGACACCGTTCTTGCCGAGCAGCACCGGCTGCGCGAAGAAGGTGGCGTGCTCACCGTTGCCTTCCACATAGGCACACTCAATGACGTTGGCTTCCCCTTGCAGACCCTTGATGAGCGACAGGCCGAAACGGCAGGCTGCCTGACCCATGGAGAGAGTGGCGGAACCGCCACCGGCCTTGGCTTCCACCACTTCGGTACCGGCATTCTGAATGCGCTTGGTCATGGCAGCCACTTCCTCAGCGGTGAAGCTGGCGCCTTCAACCTGGGAGAGCAGCGGCAGAATGGTCACGCCACTGTGACCGCCGATGACGTTGACACGTACCTTGTCAACGTTCAGGCCCTTGGCCTCGGCCACGAAGGTCTCGCCACGGATCACATCCAGGGTGGTCACGCCGAACAGGCGACGCTTGTCATAGACACCGGCTTTCTTCAGCACTTCGGCGGCGATGGCGACCGTGGTGTTGACCGGGTTGGTGATGATGCCGATCAGTGCTTTCGGGCAGGAAGCGGCACACTTTTCCACCAGGTTCTTGACGATCCCGGCGTTGATGTTGAACAGGTCGGAACGGTCCATGCCGGGCTTGCGCGCCACGCCGGCAGAGATCAGCACGACATCGGCGCCGACCAGAGCCGGGCTCGGATCTTCACCGCAGAAACCTTTTACTTTCACGTCAGTCGGGATGTGGCTCAGGTCCGCCGCCACGCCCGGAGTGACCGGGGCAATGTCATACAGGCTCAGTTCGGAACCGGCAGGCAGGCGGTTTTTCAACAGCAGAGCGAGGGCTTGGCCGATGCCACCGGCGGCACCCAGAACGGCAACTTTCATGATCAACTCCATGTCTAAGCGTAGGTTTAAGGTTGTTTCTAGTTGGGTTAACGCTGATTCTTATTGTGCGCCTCACCTTAAAGGATCCCCTCCTAAAAAACAATCTGATAACAGTTGTAATCACGGGTTCTGTGAGCCAGGGAACAAGCGGCGATGAAAGCGGAGAGGAATATGCGATAAATGGGAGGAAAGACACAGATTTCCTGTGCTTCCCTCACCATTAAGAGGTAAATGTGACTGCTTCAGGACTGGAAAGCCAGTGCCCGACGCTCACACCAGCGGAAACCAATTGTTAACAATCCATTCATGGTCAGATAGAGCGCTCCGGCCACGGTGAACACCGCCAGGGTGTCATAGGTCTGGGCGTTGAGACGCTGGGCCAGCCCCATGATGTCCATGATGGTGATGGTACTGGCAAGCGAACTCCCCTTGAGCACCAGGATCACCTCGTTGGAATAGGCGGGGACCAGCCGACGGGCGGCATGGCGGGTCTTCATCCACAGGGTCTGTCCGGCGGAGAAGCCGAGCGCACGGCAGGCCTCCACCTCACCGGCGGGGATGGCGTCGAGCGCCCCCTTGAACAGCCGCGTGGAGTAGGCTGCTGTATTGAAACCGAGCGCCAGCACGGCGCAGAACCAGGGTTGCTTGAGCAGCGGCCAGAGCGGCCCCGCCTTGAGCCATTCAAACTGGCCAGGCCCGTAGTAGATGAGGAAGATCTGGATGAGCAGCGGCGTACCGGTAAAGACCAGTACCCAGAGCTGCACCAGCTGGGTCGCCACCGGAATGCGACGCTCCAGCACCCAGGTCATGCCGGCCGCCATCAGCACGCCCAGCAACAAGCTGAACGCGGTGAGCTGCAGGGTGATCGCCAGCCCTCCCAGCAGGGTCATCAGGTAATCCTGCATGGTCAGCCTCCGTAACGGCGGGTATAGCGGGACGCCTGCTTCAAACCGAATTCACTCACCAGACTAATAGCCAGATAGATGAGGGCGGCAGCGGCGTACCAGGTGAAGGGTTGATAGGTGCTGGCCGACGCCATCTGTGCCTGACGCATCATCTCGTTCACCCCGATGAGGGAGACCAGAGCGGTGTCTTTCAGCAGCACCAGCCACTGGTTGCCGAGCCCGGGCAGGGCGTGACGCCAGGCCTGGGGCAGCACGATGCGAAAGAAGGTGTGCTCCTTGCCCAGGCCGAGCGCCTGCGCCGCCAGCCGCTGCCCCGCGGGCACCGCATTGAGGGCGGCACGCAGGGTCTGGGTGGCGTAGCTCGCAAACAGCAGGGAGAGCGCCAGCACACCGCAGGCGAACGGACTGAACTCCACATACTCCCCGGTGATGAGGAACAGCACCTGGGTCGAGCCGAAGTAGATGAAGAGCACCACCAGCAACTCGGGCAGACCACGGATCAAGGTGGTCAGGGTGGCCACGGGCCACACCAACCAACGCTGCTTGCTCAACTCAGCCGCACTGAATGCCAGTGCCAGCACCATGCCACCGACCAGGGATACCAGGGCCAGCCCGAGGGTCATCCAGGCTGCATCCAACAACAGGCTCAACATGGCTTACTGCGCGAAGTACTTGTCATAGATCTTCTGATAGGTGCCGTTGGCCCTGATCTCGGCTAGCCCCTTGTTCAGCTGGGTCAGCAGTTCCTGGTTGCCCTTGGCCACCGCGATGCCAAAACCGGTACCGAAGTACTTGGCGTCGGTCACCGGGGTACCGACCACGGCGTATTCCTTGTGCTGCTTGAGCCAGTCTGCGGCCACCGCCGTATCGGCAAACACGCCGTCAGTGCGGCCATTCATCATGTCGAGGAAGGCGCTCTGGTAGCTGGCGTAGGGCACGGTCAGCAGACCCTTGCTCACCCAGTTGTCCACCAGATAGGACTGGTGAGAGGTGCCGTTCTGCACGCCGACTGTCTTGTCCACCAGATCGTCCGGCCCCTTGAAGGTCTCTTTCTTGGCGACGAACACCGCGGAGTTCTCGTAATAGATATCGGAGAAGTCGACCTGGGCGGCCCGCTCCGGCGTCACGTCCATGGCGGCGATGACGGCGTCATAGCGACGGAACTTGAGGCTGGGGATCAGGCTGTCGAAGGCCTGGTTGTGGAAGCTGCACTCCAGCTTGGCCTGCTCGCAGACCGCGCGGGCCAGATCGATGTCAAACCCCTGGAACTCGTTCTTGTCATCCAGGTATTCGAACGGCGCATAGGTTGCCTCGGTGGCGAACTTGATCTCTTTGGCCAGCACAGAAGTGCTCAGCAGACCCATGGCGGCGATCAGCAACAGACTCTTTTTCATGACAGCTTCCTTATCGACTCAATATCAATGCATCAAGAATTCGGCAAACCGGCTGGTTTGCGGGGACTGGAAGATGGCGGCGGTGCCGGATTCGATGATCCGCCCCTTCTCCAGATAGATCACCTGACTGGCCACCTTGCGGGCGAACTCCACCTCGTGGGTCACCACCACCTGGGTGATGCCGGTCTGGCTCAGGGTGCGGATGATCTCCGCCACCTCTTTGGTAATTTCGGGATCCAGGGCAGCCGTCGGTTCGTCAAACAGCAGCACCTGGGGATCCATCATCAGGGTCCGGGCAATGGCGACCCGCTGCTGCTGGCCACCGGAAAGCCGTGCGGGCCAGGCGTCCCGTTTGTCGGCCAGTTGCAGCTGGGCCAGCAGATAGGCCCCTTTCTCGATGGCCGCCTCGCGGCTCATGCCGAGCACCTTGACGGGCGCTTCAATCAGATTCTCCATCACGGTGAGGTGCGGCCACAGATTGTACTGCTGGAACACCATGCCCACCTTGCGACGCAGCGCCTGTGCCTGACGGTTGAATTCGGCAGTAGAGAGGCTGGACGGGAAAGAAAATTCACTGTCTGCGATGCGCAACACACCGGCATCCGGCGTGTCCAGCAAGTTCATCATGCGCAGCAGAGAGCTCTTGCCTGCCCCGCTCGGGCCCAGCAATACCAAGGTCTCGCCGGGAGCAGTCCGAAAGCTCACCTGCTGCAGTACCGGCACCTTGTGCCAGGATTTTTCGATGCCGATTAATTCGATACCCATACAGCCCAATTGAATAAGTTTTCAAAATTTCGTCCTGATTCTAGCGCCAGCATAAGTTGATGCAAGCTATATTTGAATCAATATGCAGAACAAGCGCCGCTTCCTTGCCAAAACAGGCATATGAATGCAAAATAGCAGCGCTGTTCGTATCTGCCGCCTGAGCGTGACAGGCGGTCACTCCCCTCATTCGTGAGTCCAAGATGAAACATAACGACAAGCAAGAAAAACTGGCCAAGGCCTTTAAAGCCTTGCTGAAAGAGGAGCGTTTCGGCTCCCAGGCAGAGATAGTGACTGCCCTGCAAGAGATGGGCTTCGAGAACATCAACCAATCCAAGGTCTCGCGCATGCTGAGCCGCTTCGGCGCCGTTCGCACCCGCAATGCCAAGATGGAGATGGTCTACTGTCTGCCGGTGGAACTGGGCGTGCCCACCACCTCCAGCCCCCTCAAGAACCTGGTGCTGGATGTCGACCACAACGGCGCTCTGGTGGTGATCCACACCAGCCCCGGCGCAGCCCAGCTGATCGCCCGCCTGCTTGACTCCCTCGGCAAGGCCGAAGGGATCCTCGGCACCATCGCCGGTGATGACACCATCTTCATCACCCCGACCAGCGATACCGACATCGAGGAGCTCTACCTCTCCGCCCTCGAGCTGTTCGAGCAGACGCCCTGATCCGGTCGCCTTGGGCGATCCGCACAAAAATCCCGGCCTAGGCCGGGATTTTTTGTTTTGAGCAGTCGGCAGGCCGGGCTTATTTGCCCTCGGCCACCAGAAAATCGATGGAAGGGGCAAAGAAGGCCGCGCCGGTCACCGCCCGGGTGAAGCGCAGCAGGTGGTCGAAGTGACTGCCCTCCCCTTTGTACATGCTGGCCAGCATGGCGTTGAAGTGCAGCGGCGTGCGGCAGCAGGAGATGAAGTAAAGCCCCTGCTCGCTCATGGTGCCCCAGGGCATGCTCTGGCGCAGGATCTCCATGGACTCCCCCTTCGGGGTCTTGAGGTTGACCCGCTTGATGTGGGAAGTGAGCGGCTTGTCGGCGGACTCGTATTCGATGTTGTCGACCTTGGTGCGGCCTATGATGTCTTCCTGCTCCTTCAGGGCCAGCTTCTCCCAGTCGCTCATGGCGTGGACCCAGCGCTGCACGTGGATGTAGGAGCCACCGGCGAACTCGCCGCCGTCCAGCAACGCCACCTCGGCGCGGTGCTCATCCTGCGGGTTCTCGGTGCCGTCGACGAAACCGGTCAGATCCCGGCAATCCTGGTTGCGAAAACCGCGGACTTCCTCGGCCAATTCAACAAGCCCGGCCAGCAGGGCCATGACGCGATGACCGGCATGATGCAGCACGTCCACCCGATCGGCACGCAACTGCACGAACAGATCGAACGGGGTATTGGGGGCCTCCTGACCGTTGGCGGATTGCGCCATAAAGCCTCGGAACTGGGGCGGCCGGGCGGCAGGATAGAGATCATCCCAGGCGTCGGCCCCGACGGCGACCAGACCGCTGAAGGCCGCATCGGGGAAGTCGGCGCTCACCGCCTCCCAGAGTGCTGGCAGGCTGGCCAGGCGGGAGGTCAGGGCAGCGGCGTCACCGGTGCGATTGAACATCAGATAGAGGGCGTGCAGATTCGGCTCTGCGCAGATCCCGGCTTGGGCTTTCATGTCTCTCTCCAAGTGCGTTGGCTATGGGCGTGGCGCGATTATAAACCAGCGCGCTTCCAGTTCATTGATTTCACGACAATACCACGCACTCAGGGCAAGGGGTCAAACAACACCAGGGCATGAGGCGCCACGGTCACCCGCGCGCTCCCCCCTTCCAGGGGCTCACCGATGCTGGCTTCCAGTTGCTGGCCGCCACACTCCACCAGTACCCGGCAGTGATGGCCCAGGAACTGTTGCTCACGCACCCGGAGCTCACCGTCATCCGCCGCCGTCAGCGCCAGTTGCTGAGGTCTGAGCATGAGCTGCAACCGCTCCCCCACCGCGCGGCCATGGGGCTCCTGACCGCAGATGGTTCCAAGGAGGGTCTGCACGCAGTGGCTGTCCACCACCTCGGCCGCCAGATAATTGACCCCGCCGAGAAACTCCGCCACGAAGCGGTTCCCGGGGCGGCGATAGAGCTGCTCCGGCTCCCCCACTTGCTCGATGCGACCGGCGCGAAACAGGGCCAGCCGGTCGGCGAAGGCGAAGGCCTCTTCCTTGCTGTGGCTGACGAAGATGGCACCAATGCCCTGCTGTTTGAGCAGGGCGCGGATCTCGAGGATCAGTTTCATTCGCACCTGGGTGTCGATGTTGGAGAAGGGCTCGTCCAGCAGCATCAGGCGCGGCTTGCACACCAGGGCGCGGGCGATGGCCACCCGCTGCTGCTGGCCGCCGGAGAGCTGATGGGGATAGCGCTCCCCCAACCCCTGCAGGTTGACCAGCGCCAGCGCCTCGTCCACCTGCTGCTTGCGCAGGGCACGCTCCCCCTTAGTCAGACCGAAGCCGACGTTCTCGGCCACCGTCAGGTGAGGAAAGAGAGCGTAATCCTGGAAGATCATGCCGATATGGCGGGCCTCCGGCGGCACACTCACGCCGGGGGCATCGAGCAGGGTCTCTCCCAGCCGGATCTCCCCCTGGGCCAGGGGCAGCAGACCGGCCACTGCCTTGAGCAGCGTGGTCTTGCCACAGCCGCTCGCCCCCAGCAGACAGACGATCTCGTTGTCGGCCACCTGCAGGGAGAGCTGCTCCAGCACGGGGCGGCCATTGTAGTGACAGCTGACCTTCTCGATATTCAGGCAGGACAAGGTTCTTTTCCTCTCGCGTAGTGATGCCGGACGGGGCCGCTCAATGGCCTGGACCATCCAGGGTACGGTTGATCCACAGCAGGGGAATCAGCCCCACCAGCACGATGACGATGGCACCGAGCGCCCCCCGCTCCAGCATCTCGTCCGAGACGAACTGATAGACGTGGGTCGCCAGGGTTTCGAAGTTGAACGGCCGCAGCAGCAGGGCGGCGGGCAGCTCCTTCATGGATTCGATGAACACCAGCATGGCGCCGGCAAAGAGGCCGCGCCGTACCAGCGGCAGGTGAATGCGACGCAGCATGCCGCCCGCCCCCTGCCCCAGAGAGCGGGCCGCCATGTCGAGGCTGGGGGAGATCTTGCTCATGCTGCTCTCCACCGACCCGATGGCGATGGCCACGAAGCGCACCAGATAGCCGAACACGATGGCGGTGAGGGTGCCGGTCAGGAGCAGACCGGGGCCCGGCATCCCGAGCCACTCGGCCAGATCGTTGATGCCAAAATCCAGGGCCGTGAGCGGCACCAGCACGCCGATGGCCAGCACGGTCCCCGGCATGGCATAGCCCATGGCGGCGAGGCGCAGGGGCAGCAGGCTGCGAGTCCCCCCATCGAGGCGACGGAAGAAGCCGAGCAGCAGGGCAATGGCCATGGCCAGCAGGGCGGTCAGGGCCGAGATGGCGAGGCTGTTGCCCGCAAAGCGCACGAATTCGGGCGTCCACGACAGCGCGAAGTAACGCACCCCGTAATCGAGCAGGATGACGAACGGCAGGGCGAACCCCGCCAGCACCAGGCCCCAGCACCAGAGCCCGGCCAGCACGCACCTCAGGCCCCCGAGGGGGTAACGCAGGGGCTGCTCGAAGCCCATGGACTTCTGGAACACCTGCTGGCGCTGGCGGGAGCGGCGCTCCAGCGCGATGAGCAGCACCACCGCCAGCAGCATCAGACAGGAGAGCTTGGCGGCGG
>NZ_CAWMFQ010000243.1:8173-17916 GCF_963866995.1 Aeromonas sp. ZOR0002
CCGAGCCAGGTGTCGTAGATGGCGGTGGTCAGGGTGTTGATGGCAAAGAAGTGGACGGTGGCAAAGTCCGCCAGCGTTTCCATCGCGACCAGAGATGCCCCCACCATGATGGCCGGGCGGGCCAGGGGGAGGCTCAGGCGGCGAAAACTCTGCCAGGGGGTGCAGCCGAGCAGACGGCTGGAGTGAATGAGGCTGACCGACTGCTCCAGGAAGGAGGCCCGTGCCAGCAGATAGACATAGGGGAAGAGCACCAGCGCCAGCACCCAGGCGGCGCCCCCGAGGGAGCGAATGGCCGGGAACCAGTAGTCGGCCGGCCCCTGCCAGCCAAACAGGGCCCGCAGCCCCGCCTGCAGCGGGCCCGAGTAGTCGAGCAGGTCGGTATAGACGTAGGCAACGATATAGGAGGGCATCGCCATGGGCAGCATCAGCGCCCATTGCAGGGCGCGGCGCCCCGGCACCTCGCACATGGCCACCAGCCAGGCGGTGGGCACTCCGAACAGCAGGCTGAGGCAGACCACCCCCAGCACCAGGCCGGACGTGTTTCGCAGATAGTCGGGCAGTACGGTATCGGCGAGGTGGGCAAACAGTTCCCCATCAGCCGAGAAGGCGGAGAAGACCAGGGCGAGTACCGGCAAACCCAGCAGCAGAGCGGTGACCCAGCTGCCGGCAATCCATCCAAAATGTTTCATGAGTCCACAGATGTTGATGGGGCCGTTGGCCCCATCTGATTACAAGTCGAATTTCACTTCATCCAGCAGTTGCAAGGCGTCCTTGCGGTGCTTGGCGTAGTCGCTGACCGGCATGGGGTCAGACTTGAACGTGCCCCAGGACTTGACCATGGCAGAAGGCTCGACCCCCGCCTTGACCGGGTACTCGGCATTCACATCAGCATACATGTGCTGGGCGGTATCCCCGGAGAGGAACTCCATCAGCTTCTGTGCTGCGTCCTTGTTCTTGGCATACTTGGTCATGGCCACGCCGCTCACGTTGACGTGGGCACCGCGATCACCCTGGTTCGGGAAGTTGATTTCCACCGCGTCGGCCCAGGACTTCTGCGCCGGGTCCTTCAACATGGCACCCAGGTAGTAGCTGTTGCCCAGGGAGACATCACAGATGCCGTCCTTGATCGCCTTGACCTGATCACGGTCGTTGCCCTGGGGCTTGCGCGCCAGGTTGGCCTTGACCCCTTCCAGCCAGGTCTTGGTATCCGCCATGCCGTGATGGGCAATCATGGACGAAACCAGCGCCACATTGTACTCGTGCTTGCCACTACGGGTACAAATTTTTCCTTTGAATTCAGGCTTGACCAGATCTTCGTAGCGGATGGTGTCGAGCTTGCCAAGACGCTCCTTGCTGGAGTAGATGGCACGCACCCGGGTGGTCAGGGCGAACCAGCGGTTGTCCGGATCGCGATAGATGGAGGGGATGTTCTCCTGCAGCGTCTTGCTGTCCACCGGCTGCACCAGGTCCTTGTCCACCAGCTCGGTCAGACGGCTGATGTCCACGGTCAGCATCAGATCGGCCGGAGAGAGCTTGCCTTCCCGTTCCAGACGCTCGTTGAGCCCCTCTTTGGCAAACACCACATTGACCTTGATCCCGGTCTCCTTCTCGAACTGCTGGATGATGGGCTTGATCAGCTCATCCTGACGGTTCGAATAGACGTTTACCTCCTGGGCGGCGAACGCCGACTGGGCGACAAGCGTGGAGAAAGCCAGTGCCAACATCTTCATTTTCATCATCCGTTCCTTGTCTGCGTAAAGAGTGATAACCATTTTCGTTTGCATTCTGCATGAATCGGGAGGAGAGGATCAAGGCGGTTTGCTGGGTTGGAACGATCTATTTAATCAGCGGCCAAACAAAAAGACCGGATGGAATCCCATCCGGTCTTTCGACGACCACCCATTCACACTGTCGGCAGAACCTGCCCGGACCTTTGCCCGACCCGGCCGGGCAAAGGAGCGTACTCAGAGCGCCTCGTCGTCGCTCTCACCAGTACGAATACGCACCGCTTGAAGCAGGTCATAGACGAAAATCTTGCCGTCACCGATCTTGCCGGTATAGGCCGCCTTGCAGATGGCCTCGATCACCCCTTCGACGTTCTCGTCTGCGGTGGCGATCTCCAGCTTCACCTTCGGCAGAAAGTCGACCTGGTACTCGGCCCCCCGGTATAATTCGGTGTGCCCCTTCTGGCGACCAAAACCCTTCACTTCGGAGACGGTCAGGCCTTCCACCCCCAGGTTGGCGATGGCCTCGCGCACGTCGTCCAACTTGAAAGGTTTGATAATCGCAGTAATCAGCTTCATCTGGTTGCTCCCAATCCATGGTATGTCACGAATGGGTCATCAATTCTTGTGCCAAGTATTTTTATCGTTTATTTTCATATAGATAGATATGACACTCTGAGCCAGAAAGGCTCAGGATCACCAAGGAAGCGCATCTCGCCCCATAATGAGGCACCAAGCTGCACCAGACTCCCTTGATGCACCAAATGAGAGCATCACCCCATGTTAGTCATCTCCAACAGCGTGATCATCCCCTGGCATGAACTGCAATTCCAGACCATGCGGGCCCAGGGCAATGGCGGGCAGCACGTCAACAAGACCGACTCCGCCGTCTGGCTGCGCTTCGATTATCGCGACTCCCCCAGCCTGCCGCCGCTCTACAAGGAGGGACTGGAGCGGCTCAGCGACAGCCGGGTTCACGACGGCTTCATCCAGATCAGGGTCGAGACCCATCGCAGCCAGGACATGAATCGCAAGGAGGCCATGAGCCGCCTGACCGAGCTGCTGAAAAAAGCCGCTTGGCGCCCCAAGGCCCGCCACGCCACCAAGCCGACCCGCAGCTCCCAGCGCAAGCGGGTCGATGCCAAGAAACGCAAGGGAGAGATCAAATCCACCCGCGGCAAGCCCGTGCTGGAGTGACCTGCCACAAGCCCGAGGACAAGAGAATGCAGTACAGCTTTTGTGAATGCGCCAAGGGGCCCTTGCTCATCGCCATCGATGGGGCCGGGCTGCGCCACGTGGAATTCATGCAAGGGGAGCGCCCCGTCCTGCCGCAACCGGAGTGGCAGCGGGATGATGCCGCCCTGGCCCCCTTCGTCGAGCAGTTTGCCGCCTACTTTGCCGGCCGACTGCGGCGCTTCGATCTCCCCCTGGCCGCCACGGGCACACCATTCCAGCAGGCCGTGTGGCAGGCGTTGTGCGACATTCCCTACGGCGAGACCGTCAGCTACCTCCAGATTGCAGAGGCCATCGGCAACCCCAGGGCCGTGCGGGCGGTGGGCGCCGCCAACGGCCGCAATCCCCTCAGCATCATAGTACCCTGCCACAGGGTCATAGGGCGCAGCGGTGAACTGACCGGCTACGGGGGAGGCATCCCCATCAAGCGCTGGTTGCTGGCACTGGAGCAGGAGACCGCAGACCACTTCGCGCTGACCCCATGAAGGGGCGCGCCTCCTGTCAAATGCAGGTTGCGGGTGCAGGCACCACAGACCACAGGCCACTCGCGCGGATCCTCTGACGAGCGGCATCTCCATCACATACGAGTTGCTGGTCCCAACAGCAGACAGCAGACAGCAGGCGGTATTGCACTATCCATGACGGGCAACACCCCAATCACATGCTGGTTGTTTGCCATCTGGCAGCATGGTTACGTGATTCGCTGAGCCGTCACCGGGATAATCTGTCGCCGGATCCGCCCCATGGCAGGAGCGTGCCCACCGCCCCGATTCATCTTTCCTTTGAGCTGCACAACAAAATAAATCACTGATTATTTATTTTATTTCAGCATCAAACATTTAAAAATCACATTGCAGCAGCATTTTGAAAATGAACACAGTATGAAGAATCGCCTCAGAAGCGCTTCAGAGAGCATCAGGCATCATGGCTTCACACTTGGATGGGACGGCTCATCCCTCATTCAGGTGGCACCCATGTGACGCTTCCAATCTGTCTTTTCCCCGCGCCTCCCCAGAGGCGCTTTTTTTGCCTGCAAGCGGGTGCAAAAAAGCCCGCCGAAGCGGGCAATGACCGGAAGGTGCTGACTTCCAGGGTCTATCAGAGGGCGAGGAACAAGCCTGCCAGGGAGGCGCTCATCAGGTTTGCCAGCACCCCCGCCAGGATGGCGCGCATGCCGTAGCGGGCGATGAAGGACTTGCGCTCCGGCACCATGGCCCCCAGGCCGCCGATGAGGATCGCCATGGAAGAGATATTGGCGAAACCGCACAGGGCGAAGGTGACGATGGCCTTGCTCGACTCGTTCAAGGTCTGATCCTGCACCAGGGCAATGAAGGCGACGAACTCGTTGATGACGATCTTGGTGCCGATCAGGGCACCGGCTGCCTGGGCCTGATCCCAGGGCACACCGATCAGCCAGGAGACGGGGGCGAACAGCCAGCCCAGGATGATCTGGAAGCTCAGATCCAGCCCCACCAGGTCGCCGGCCCAGCCCAGCAGGCCGTTGAGCAGGGCGATCACGCCGACGAAGGCCAGCAGGGTCGCCCCCACGGCGACGGCGATGTTGAGACCCGCCATGGCACCATCGGCGGCCGCTTCAATGACGTTGGTGGCGCGGGGGATCTCCACGTCTTCGTGGTGATCTTCCTCTTGCGCGGCGGGCGGCACCAGGATCTTGGCCATGGCAAGCCCGGCAGGGGCGGACATGAAGGCCGCCGCAATCAGGTATTTCAGCTCGACCCCGATGCTGGCGTAGCCCACCAGGGTGCCGCCAGCTACCGAGGCCAGCCCGCAGCTCATCACCGCAAAGAACTGGGAATCGGACATCCTGGAGAGATAGGGTTTGACCACCAGCGGCGCTTCCACCATGCCGACGAAGATGTTGGCGGTGGCAGAGAGGCTCTCGGCGCGGCCGGTGCCCAGCAATTTCTGCAGGCCGCCGCCGAGCAGGGCGATCACTTTGGGCATCAGGCCGATGTGATAGAGGATGGCGATCAGCGCGGAGAAGAAGATGATCACCGGCAGCACGTTGAAGGCGAAGATGAAACCGAGTTTGAACTTGGCCAGATCCCCGAACAGGAAGGCAATCCCCTCCTGGCCGTAGCCGATGACGCTGCTGACGCTCTCGCTGACACCGTTCAAGACCTGTTGACCGGCGGGCAGCCAGAGCACCAGGGCGGCGAAGAGCACTTGCAGGCAGAGAGCAAAGCCCACTGTTCGCAACGGGATACGACGACGATTATCAGAGCAGAGTGCGGCCAGGGCCAGGATGCTCAGGATACCAAGCAGGGCAATCATGGGGATTCCATCCAGTGAGGCTGAAGATGGGCGCGGATTCTGCTCCCCTCCCCTCACCGCCGCAACCCCGCCGGGTTACAACCCTGTTAGCAAAAACGTTTGCACGATATCGGTTGCGCCAACTGACTGATTTGACACAACTTTGAAACCGCACTCACGCCAGTGTTCTTGTATGGAAACGATTATTCCTCGGTGCCGGACAATTTCCCCCCGAGCCAGGGTGCGAGTCGCTGCGCCCAGTAGGGCCCGGGTCCGAAGCTCTCCTTGAGGAAGTCGATGAACAGCCGGATCTTGGGATCCAGATGCTCTCGCCTGGCATAGACGGCGTGCACCGCCATCTTCTGGTTCGGTTGCCACTGGGGCAGCAGAGGGATGAGCTGACCAGATTGCAGCTCCTTGTCCAGCAGGTAGTTGGCCACATAGGCGATGCCGAGCCCGGCCAGGGCGGCGTCCCGCACCGCTTCCGCCAGATCCACCCGATAGTTGCCCGCCACCTGCACCGTCTGGCGCTCCTTGCCCTGGCGAAATGACCACTCGTGGTAGCGCCGCTCCCGGCTCTGGTAGGTGATGCAATTGTGATGGGCCAGATCCCTGGGGTGCAGTGGCGTGCCGTGACTCAGCAGATAATCCGGCGAGGCCACCAGCACGAAACCGATATCTGCCAGTCGCTGCCCTACCAGGGACTCGGGTTTGTCCTCGTAGGTGGTGATCCAGAGATCCAGCCCCTCATCCACCAGATTGGTGCGGTGATCGAACAGGGACACCTCCAGCTCCAGATCCGGATAACGTGCTTGAAACGCCTTGAGGCGCGGGATCACGTGCAACCGCCCGAAGGATTGACCAACCCCCAGATGGAGCACGCCGCTCACCTTGCCACGGCGCTCCGCCACCATGGATTCCGCCTCCAGCGCCACCGCCACCAGAGCGCGGCAGTGGCGGGCATACTCCTGACCCAGTTCGGTGAGCCCGAAACGGCGGGTAGTGCGCTGTACCAGCTGGGCGCCGAGCGCGGTTTCCAGCAGGGCGAGCTGCTTGCTGATGTGGGATTTGGAGACCCCGAGGCGGCGCGCGGCCGCCGAGATGCCCTGTTCACGAACCAGGGCATCGAAGATCACCATTTGGGGAAGACGTTGCAGCACGGTGTCACCGGAGTGGATGGCGGGGCCGCATTATTCCAGAGTGGCCCGCCATGGGGTAGGGTCAGTGCCCCAGGGCATCGATGATCTGCTGTTTGAGAGGATCATCCGACGGATTCTGGTTGGCGCCATAGCTCGCAATCAGCTTGCCGTCCCGCCCGACCAGGTACTTGTGGAAGTTCCAGTTGGGCGCATCACCGTCGGCAGCCGCGGCCAGCCCCTTGAACAGCGGCACCGCATCCGAACCCCGCACCGCCACCCGGTTGAACATGGGGAAGGTCACCCCGTAGTCCCGGCGGCACACCTCGGCGGTCTTGTTCTCGTTGCCCGCCTCCTGCCAGAAATCGTTGGAGGGGAAGCCCAACACCATCAGTCCTTTCTCCTTGTAGCCCTGATAGAGGGCTTCCAGATCCCGGAACTGACCGCTGTAACCGCAGTAGGAGGCGGTGTTGACCACCAGCACCACCTTGCCCTCGGTCAACTGGCAGAGGTTGTGGCGCTGGGTGCTGTTGAGCTCCCGCATCTCCACGTTGAAGTAATCGGGGCAGGCGGCAGAGACCGCGCCCGAGCCGAGCATCAGCAGCAGGGTGAACCATTTCATCGACGTGACTCCCATTGTTTTGTCCATCATACGCAAGACCCCGGAATCTGGTTCAGGGATCAGTGCAGGGGGATCCCGGTCAGCCAGCCGTGTCCCCAGAAGATAAGCAGAGCCGTGAGGGCCAGCCCCGCCCCCAGACTGATCCCCGTCCCCTGCCAGGTGGCGGCGGCACGGGGGTGACGGCCCCACTCCCGCATCGAAATCCAGACGATGCTGATGAGTGCCCAGAGACCGAGCCCGCCAAACAGCACCAGAGAACGCGCCTCGCTGTTTACCGCCAGATGGGCCCCCGACCAGAGCAGCACCCCGAGCAGCTGGGGATGCACCAGCCAACGGCGGAAATGGTTGGCCCCCTGCCCCGCGCACAGCAGGACGAGGGCGATCGGCATGACCCCCATCACCAGGGTGGGCCCCCAGACAGGCAGAAAATAGAGGGGCATGGGGCTGGCACTGCGCCAGCCTGCGAGGATGCAGCCGATGGCGACGAACACCAGCAGCGAGAAGAGCCCCTTGTAGCGGTTCTCCCCCAGCCGCTCCCGCAGACGGGCGCGGTGTTGTGCCGCGAAACAGGGGTAAAGATGGATCAGGGTGAACAACACCACCCCCAGGGTCAGCAGGATCATGGCTCGCTCCTCGCATATTGCCCCCCGGAATGGGAAGCCCTTCCTCAGGCGGGCCTTGTTTCTCGTGGCTCCCTCACTGTCGGGAGATCACTATGCCGCAAAGCCCCTTGTCAGAATACAAAAACCATATGAAAGACAGCAGGATAATAAAAAAAAGCCGACCCAAGGATCGGCAAGTGCGTCAGAGGTGCCACGCCGGGCCGCTCACTCTGCTGCACGGGGCAGGGTCTGGCCGATGCACCGCATCGGCCAGGAGAGAGGGTCATTTGCGCAGCAGGTAGAGAGCCGCCACGTTGCGAGCCGTGAGCTGCAGGTTGGTGGTGGCGGTGGCCAGCGCCTCCGGCAGGGACATGGCCCGATTGACCACGGCGAACACCGCATCCAGCCCATGCTCGTGCACCACGCCGCAGTCATCGGTGAGGCATCCGGCGATGCCGATCACCGGCTTGCCGAACTGCTTGGCACAGCGAGCCACCCCGATGGGCGTCTTGCCATGGATGGTCTGGCTGTCGATGCGGCCCTCGCCGGTGATGACCAGATCCGCATCGGCCACCGCCTCGGCCAGGTTCAGGGCCTCGATGACGATCCGGATGCCGGGTTTGAGCTCGGCGCCGAGCAGCCCCACCAGGGCAGCCCCCATGCCGCCTGCGGCCCCCGTTCCCGGGATCTCCTTCACCTGCTTGCCAAGCGCCTGCTCGATGCAGTCCGCGTAACGGGCCAGATTGGCATCCAGCTCGGCCACCATCTCGGGAGTTGCCCCCTTCTGGGGACCGAACACGGCGGACGCCCCTTTCGGGCCGCACAGCGGATTGTCCACGTCGCAGGCCACCTCGATGTGGAGCCCGCTCAGACGGGGATCCAGCCCGCTCAGGTCGATGGTGGCCAGCTCGGCCAGACCGGCACCGCCCGGCGCGATGGGGGTACCATCTGCTTTCAGGAGCTTGCCGCCGAGTGCCTGGATCATGCCGGCACCGCCGTCATTGGTGGCGCTGCCGCCGATGCCGAGGATGAGGTGGTTCACCCCCATCTCCAGCGCGGCCAGGATCAACTCCCCGGTGCCGACACTGGAGGTGAGCCGCGGATTGCGCAGCTCGGGCGCCACCAGATGGAGGCCGGAGGCCGCCGCCATCTCGATGACGGCGCGCTTGCCATCCCCCAGCAGGCCCACGAAGCCCTGCACCCTGTTGCCGAGGGGGGCGGTCACCTCGACCGGCAGGATGCGACCACCGGTGGCATCCACCAGAGACTGCACCGTCCCCTCGCCGCCATCGGCCATGGGCAGCTTGACGTAGGTGGCATCCGGCAGCACCTGCTTGAAACCGGCCTCGATGGCATCGGCCACCGCCATGGCGCTCAGGCTCTCCTTGAATGAATCGGGGGCGATCACAATTTTCATATCAGTTCCTTAGGCGAGGCCAAACACGCCAAACATCAGGGTGGAGACAACGGCGACGGTCAGACCGACCGCGGTTTCGTAGGGGATGAGCTTGAGTCGCTCGCCGACGCCCATGTGGACGCTGCCGCCGGTGGCATGGAAGAAGGAGCCGTGGGGCATATGGTCAAACACGGTGGCGCCGGCGTGGATCATGGCGGCCCCTGCCAGGCTGCTGATCCCCAGTTCAATCAGAGTGGCGCTGAACACGTTGGAGGCCACCACTGTCCCGGCCGTGGTCGAGGCGGTCGCCAGCGACATCAGGGCACCGGAGATGGGGGCCAGCAGATAGGAGGGCAGACCGGAGGCGGTCAGGCCGCTGATGAGCACATCTTTCAGGCCGGAGTTGGCGATGATGCCCGCCAGGGTCCCCGTCCCCAGCAGCATGATGGCCACCGGTGCCATGCGGGCCAGGCCCGAGACGGCAAACTGGTTCACCTTGGTGAACTTGCCCATCATCAGGGCCCCGACCAGGCCGCCGAGGGGCAGCGCAATGAGCGGGTCCACCACGATGCCGGCGATGGGACGCAGAGCCAGCAGCAGGATGGCGACCAGGGGCGCACTGATGGCGGCGGCAAAGCCGGGCAACTTGGCACCGTCAAAGCTCACCACCTCGTCGGCGGCCACCTTGCTGCCCCGGTTGTTGAGGCGCTTGGCGAGCCAGTAGGCCATCACCAGACCGAACAGGCCGGGAATGAT
>NZ_CAWMFQ010000243.1:17939-18213 GCF_963866995.1 Aeromonas sp. ZOR0002
GTTGGGGTTGGGAGACATGACGTTGCCCGCCTTGCCACCGCCTATCATCGCCAGCAGGATGGCCGCCTTGGAGAGATCGGCACGGCGGGCGATGGCCAGCGCAATGGGGGCGACCGTGATGACGGCCACGTCCACGAAGACGCCGACCGCTGTCAGGATCAGGGTGGCCAGCGCCAGGGCCAGCAGGGCGCGGGTTTCGCCGAGTTTCTTGACGATGGTCTCGGCGATGGTGGTGGCGGCGCCCGATTCGATGAGCACCCCGGCCCGCACACCC
>NZ_CAWMFQ010000243.1:18250-23189 GCF_963866995.1 Aeromonas sp. ZOR0002
CCCTGGGCGCCGCCGATCATTAGAGCGACGGTCTGGGTCAGGTCAGCGCCACCGATCAGGCCACCGGCCAGGGCACCGACAATCATGCCGTAAGCGGGGGGCACCTTCTTCAGGATGAGGAAGATGGCGATGGAAAGCGCGGCGAGCGCGCCGAGCGCGGAGACTGGGATCATGACGGGCACCTTGTTGTTGTAATGAGTGGCGCCATTATGGGGATCCCCGCCTGGAATGCTTTGGCCATAAAACCAAAAAAAGCATTTGCCGGCCTTGTGTTTTTGTTGGAAAAGACAAATCAGCTATCGAGACTGAGCCCGAGATAGAGCAGAAACTTGTCATCTAACTTGTTGAAATTCAAGCCGGTTATCTGCTCTATCCGGGTCAGTCGATAACGCAGGGTGTTGGGGTGAATGAACAGGGCTTCGGCACAGGGATGCAGATCACAATCCTGCAAGAAATATTGGCGCAGCGTCTTTTGCAGCGTTCCCTTTGTGTCCTCCTGCGTCAGCTTTTGCAGCGGAGCCCGCAGCTGATCCGCCTGCCAGGAGTCCGCCAGGGTGCCGAGCAGCACTGAAAGCCGGTAATCCTCGAAGAAATAGACCTGCTTGCGGGGCGACTGGCGCATGCCACGGCGCAAGGTGTCTCGCGCCGTCTGGTAGGAGAGCGCCAGCCCGGGGATGCCGGCGAAGTAATCACCCACCCCGATGCGAACCTTGAAATGGGGAATACGGGAGAGCAGCTGCCGGATCCGGCTGCGCTCCTGCGCCGACTGCCAGACGCCGTCGCTGAGCTGGGCGGGTTTGAGCACCACTATCTCGTCCAGGCCGTTGATGGCCACCAGGTTGTCCCGCTCCGGGTTTTCCAGCAGGTGAACCAGCTCCCTCACCTGGGCAGGCTCGGCCTCCTCCAGCGCCAGCACGGCCACCACCCGGGGCTGGGCGAGATCCAGCTCGAGGAAGCGGGCCACCTGTTGCAGTTGATCGGCCCGCCCTTCGCCGCGAATGAGCTGCAACACCAGCTCCTCCTTGTGGCGCTTGTCCCACTGCAACTGCTCGGTGAGTGCCGCCTGTTCCAGGATGAGCTCGGCGGTCATGCGCACCAGCTCGGCGTAAGCACGCACGATGTCCGGATCCCCAGAGATGCCGATGACGCCGAGCAGCTCCCCCTGATAGGCGATGGGCAGGTTGATGCCAGGCCTCACCCCCTTGAGCTCCCGGGCGGTGGCCTCGCTTATCTCTACCACCCGGTTCTCGGTCAGGGCCAGCACGGCCCCCTCGTGGCGCTGGTGCAGCCGCTCCGGATTGCCGGACGCAATGATGAGTCCCCGCTCATCCATGACGTTGACCGAGAACGAGAGGATCTTCATCGCCCGGCTGACTATCTGATGCGCGAGCGCGTCGTTGAGCTGCATTGCCTCTCCATACCATTCGTTGACAGGGTCCCCGGCGTGCGCCATCACCGGGATCACCCGTTAAAGATCCCACATCATCAAGACAAGCGCGGGGGGGATCGCTAGAATAGGCCACTTTACGCTATCAGTGCCCCACCATGGATCAAGGATCCGGCATCATGCCGTTTTGCGCCGTGGTGGTTTCACCCTCCGATATGGACTCCGCTATGGATTATGAATTTCGCCGCGACCCGTTCGGTGGCTATCGCGCCCGGTTCTCCATGGGCCATGAAGCCATCGGCCAGTGGTTGATCGACGAGGTGGGCAAGGACGAGGAGAAGCTCGACGAGCTGTTCGCCATCATCGACCAGCTCTCCAGCCGGGCCCGCACCGAATACCGGCTGCTGGGGGGCGACTACTCCCTGCTGCTGACCCACGAGGAAGCCGAGGTGAAGGCCAATGTCCTCAATATCGAGCAGGATGAGGATCTCGACGATCTCGCCTACTACGATGATGAACAGCTGGCCATGTGCGGGCTGGAAGATTTTGCCCAGGTACTCGGCTCCTGGCGCGCCTTTATCCGCAACGAGGATATGGGCTGATTACCCCCATTCGGGCGAGCATGCCCCTTGCAACCCAACAGGATTGACTATGTCCATTTACGATTTTGATGACGAACTGCCGGAAGACGAGCTGGATCAACCGAAGAAACCCGCCCAGCCCAAGAAGAAGGGCAAGCAGGTGCTGAACACCCAGGTCAACCTGAGCCCGCGCGATGCCAGCCGCCTGAACGGCATGCACGTCGAGGCCATCACCACTCTGGATGACGTCAGTCTGCCGAAGAACGTCATCTTCAAGGCCGGTCTCATCGCCCTGGGCGAGCTGGAAGCCAGCAAACGCGCCGACATCATCGCCCGGGTCATCGCCGAGTCCGGTCGCTGATACGGGAAGGCCATCGCCTCTCTCGATGGCATCTTGCCGCCGCCCAAGCCGGAGCCCAGCTCCGGCTTTTCATTGCGCGTCTTCTGCCGGCCAGTCCCGGCCACCCCCTTTTCCTTGAACCAGACCATGGGGATCGTTAAGGTGCGCCCTTCATTCATACAAGGAGACTCGATGTTACCACTCCCCGATATCCTCATCTGGCTCGTCCTGGGGCTGGCCGTACTCTGCTGCCTCGCCTGCCGGACCAGGCCCGGCATGCTTCTGTTGGGACTAGCCCTGCTCACCGCCCTCTGGCTTGAGCGACTCGCGCCCCTCGCCGCTCTTGTCAGCCTCGCCGGTCTGCTGCTGGCCTGGCGTACCCCCACCCTCCCCCCACCCTGGCGCGGCGTCGCACTGACGCTGGTCCTGCTGTGGTCCCTCGCCCTGACGCTGCATCTGGTGCCCGGCTTTGACAATCTCAGGGTGCTCGACAAGGTACAGGCGGGCCCGGCCAGCGTGCCCTTCACCCTTTACCTCAATCTGGACAAGCCGCTCATTTTCTTCGCCCTGCTGCTGGCCATCCCCGGCCTGCTCGGCCCGGGTGGAACGATGCGCTGGCGGCCGCTGGCCCTGCTCATCCTGCCGCTCGCGGCCCTGCTCATCACCGCCTGGCAACTGGGCGCCCTCAAACCCGAAGCGGGACTGCCCCACTGGTGGTGGCTGTTCGCGTTCAACAACCTGCTGTTCACCTGTGTGGCGGAAGAAGCGCTGTTCCGGGGATGCATCCAGCAAGGGGTGGCAAGCCGAAGCACGCCCTGGGCAGGCCTCCTGGTCGCCAGCCTGCTGTTTGGCGCAGCCCATCTTGCCGGTGGCCCGTTGCTGGTGTTGTTCGCCGCGCTGGCGGGGGCCTGCTATGGCCTGGCGTTCCAGCTGAGCGGGCGCCTCAGTATCGCCATCCTGCTCCACTTCCTGTTCAACTTCGCCCACCTGGCCCTGTTTACCTATCCCCTGGCCAGCCACTGACGTCGAGCACAGGTTCACCGGGCAAAAAAATGCCCCGCCCCCGTGGGGGCAGGGCATCTGCATTCACCCTGCAATCTAGTCGACGTAGAAGGTCTGCTGGAAGGTCAGCGTCTGCTGCTGCCCCTCCCCCATGATCTTCAGGGTGAACTGGTAGGTGTCCTCATTGCGATAGGGCAGCACTGCCAGGTAATAGATGGCATTCCCCTCTTTCACCTCCTGAAAATTCAGGGTGCGAAGGGTGCCGGTCAGATTGCGGGCTTCGCCGCTGATCCCCACCGCCTGTGCCACCCCCTGCTTGTTCTGCACCGCGATATTGACGATGCCGTTATAGCGGCTGCGCTCCAGGCCATAGGTCCTGGCTACCTCGGGGGTGAGGAAGCTGGAGTTGAACGCGCTGTAGTGCACTTTCCAGGGGCCCAGCTCCTGCATCTGCTCAGCCCGCAGCGGCAGCGTCATCAGGAGTGCCAGCAGGCAACTCATCCAGGCTGTTTTCATGATGTCATCCCTCTCGTATCAACCCTGATTATCGAGCAGAGCGGCAATCTCGGCGGGGATCTGCTTTGGCGCGTCGATGGCGACCGTCTTGTGCCGACCCAGCTCACCCCGCAGGATGCGAACCTGCCCCTTGGCCACCTTGCACTGCTTGGCCAGGAACTTGATCAGGTGACTGTTGGCCTGACCATCCACCGGCGGCGCCGTGATGGCCACTTTCAACTCGTCACCGTGCAATCCGATGATCTGATCCCGGCTCGCCTTGGGCTGGATCATCAGATGCAACACCAGCTCGTCCCCTTCCAGCAGGACGGCGGGCATCAGATCATCCACCACAACTGGCCGAACAGATCCCCCATCAGGTAGTTGATGGCCTGCAGCGCGATGAAGGCGACCAGCACGGAGAGATCCAGCCCGCCCAGTGCAGGCAGGATGCGGCGAATGGGGGCCAGGAAGGGTTCAGTGAGCTGGTGCATCACGTATTCAATGGGGTTGCGACCCTGGCTGACCCAGCTCAGGATGGCGCGGATAAGCAGGATCCAGAAGATCATGGAACCCGCTTTCTTCAACACGGTGAGCGTCGCAAACAGACAGAGAGTGAGCCAGTCCGCCTGCAGCACATTCATGCTCTTGAGCAGGACCAACTTGCCAAAGGCGATCAGCAGCGCCAGCAGCACAGAGGCCATGTCCAGCCCGCCAAAACCCGGGATGACGCGGCGCAGGGGCACCACCAGCGGGTTGGTCAGCTTGACCACCATCTGGCTCATAGGGTTGTAGAAGTCGGCCCGCGCCCACTGCAGCCAGACCCGCAGCAGCACCACCATGAGGTAGAGATCAAAGACAGTGTTAATCAAAAAGTAAGCCGTGTTCATCCGGGCTCCTTGCTAAAAGGGATTCAGAAAAGGGTTTCCATTTCGCCGGCCCGGGTAACGGCCGCCTGCATGGCTCTTGCGGTCAGCGGCATCAGCCCCTGCTCCTGGAATGTCTTGACGGCCTCGGCCGTGGTCCCGCCCTTGCTGGTCACCTGCTCGCGCAGGGTCTGCAGCGACAGCTCGGGATTTTGTTCCACCATGGCGGCCGCCCCCAGGGCGGTTTGCTGCACCAGCAGGCGAGCCT
>NZ_CAWMFQ010000243.1:23199-49595 GCF_963866995.1 Aeromonas sp. ZOR0002
TGCTGCACCAGCAGGCGAGCCTGCTCCGGCGTAAAGCCCATGGCCTCGGCCTCCTCGGCAATCGCCTGCATGAACAGGAAGAAGTAGGCCGGGGCACTGCCCGCCGCCGCAATGACGCCGTTGATGCCGGCCTCCTGCTCCACCCAGAGGGTCTTGCCCACGGATTGCATCATCTGTTCGGCCACCGCCCTATCAGCCTGCCCGATGGCGGGCGGTGCATAGAGCCCGGTCATCCCCAGCCCCAGCAAGGAGGGGGTGTTGGGCATGGTGCGAATGATGCGATCGTGACCGCCCGCCATCTCCTGCAAGCGTGCGACGCGAATGCCGGCGGCGATGGAGATGAGCAACTTGCCATCCAGCGAGCCAAGCTCGGCCACCAGCGCCGTCAGCATGCCCGCCATCAGCTGGGGCTTGACCGCCAGCACGATCACCTCGGCCTCCCGGGCCGCCTCGGCGTTGTCCTGGGTGATACGGATGCCGAACTGGCTGGCCAGTTCGTCCAGCTTGGGGCGGCTGGGATTGGCGGCGATGATACGCTCTGCCGGGTAACCCGCCTGGATGAGGCCGGCAATGATACTGCGGCTCATGTTGCCTGCCCCGATGAAGGCGAGGGTTCTCTGCTGCATCAAACACTCCTGTTACTGACATCGCAGCGGATGCCGACCCAGCCTGTGCAGGCTGACAGCATCACACGCGCCTGTTTACCTGAAAAAAGCACGACCGGGATGTTTCTCGCCCCGGCTCTTGCTCATGAATAGTCACGGGCCCCGAAGATGGCGGTCCCGACCCGCACCATGGTGCTGCCATGGGCAATGGCCGGCTCGAGATCCTCGGTCATCCCCATCGAAAGGGTGTCGACGCTCGGGTATTGTTGCGCAAGCTCGGTGAACAGAGCCTGCATGCGCGCCATCTGGGCCGCGAGCACCCCCTCGTCGCGGGTATGCTCGGGGATGGCCATCAGACCGCGCAGCCGCAGCCGCTCGCTTTGGGCCACCAGGGAGGCCAGGCGGAAAATCTCTTGCTCCGACGTACCGGATTTGCTGCTCTCTCCGCTAATATTGATTTGCAGACAGATATTTAGCGGCGCGAGCCCGCTCGGTCTCTGGTTGTTGAGGCGTTCGATGAGCTTGTCGCGATCGACACTTTGAACCCAGTCGAACCGCTCCGCCACCAGCTTGGACTTGTTCGATTGCAGCGGGCCGATAAAGTGCCACTCTATGTCTGTACAGGCGTTCTGCTCGCGCAAGGCATCAATCTTGAGTGCGGCCTCCTGGGCGTAGGATTCGCCAAAGCGCCGCTGGCCGGCGGCATAGGCAGCCTGAATGTCCCCCAGCGGCTTGGTTTTACTGACAGCAAGCAACTGGATGTGATCTGGGCTGCGGCCAACACGCCGGGCAGCCTCTACAATACGTTCCTTTACCTGAAGCAGGTGCTGGGCAATCTGGCTCATATTTCGTTCGTAATCTTGTGATGGGAGAATAACAAATCTATGGATATCACAGAGTTATTGGCATTCAGTGTAAAGCATAAGGCCTCGGATCTACACCTCTCGGCCGGGGTCCCCCCGATGATCAGGGTTGATGGGGAGGTTCGCAAGATCAATTTGCCCGCCCTGGATCACCGGGAAGTCCATGCTCTCATTTACGACATCATGAATGACCACCAGCGCAAGGAGCTGGAGGAGAACTTCGAAGTGGACTTCTCCTTCGAAGTGCCCGGCATGGCACGCTTTCGGGTCAACGCCTTCCAGCAGGCGCGCGGATCGGGCGCCGTGTTTCGTACCATCCCGAGCACCGTTCTGACCCTGGACGATCTGGGGGCGCCGGAGATATTTCGCAAGATAGCGGAGTACCCTCGCGGCCTGGTGCTGGTGACTGGGCCCACCGGCTCGGGCAAATCCACCACCCTGGCCGCCATGGTCGATTACATCAATGACAACTTCCACCACCACATCCTCACCATCGAGGACCCCATCGAATTCGTGCACGAGAACAAGCGCTGCCTGGTGAACCAGCGGGAAGTACACCGCGACACCAAGAGCTTCAGCAACGCCCTGCGCTCGGCCCTGCGGGAAGACCCGGATATCATCCTAGTAGGTGAAATGCGGGACCTCGAAACCATCCGCCTCGCCATGACCGCCGCCGAAACCGGTCACCTGGTGTTTGGCACCCTGCACACCTCCTCGGCTGCCAAGACCATCGACCGTATCATCGACGTCTTCCCCGGCTCGGAGAAGGACATGGTGCGCTCCATGCTCTCCGAATCCCTGCGGGCGGTCATCTCCCAGACCCTGCTCAAGCGTATCGGTGGCGGCCGGGTGGCGGCCCACGAGATCATGCTGGGGATCCCGGCGGTGCGAAACCTCATCCGGGAAGACAAGGTGGCCCAACTCTATTCCGTCATCCAGACCGGGATGACCCACGGCATGCAGACCATGGACCAGAGCCTCAAGCAGCTGGTCAACCGGGGGGTCGTCGCCTCCCTCGATGCCAAGGCCAAGGCGGTCGATCCCAATACCATTTAAGCTCGCACACCCAAGGAGTCGCCATGAACATGGATGTTCTGCTCGCCGCACTGGTTGAACAAAAGGGCTCGGATCTCTTCATCACGGTCGATGCCCCCCCGACCCTCAAGGTCAACGGGCGTCTGGTGTCGCTCGGGCCGGCTCCCCTCGACAAGACGACGGCGCTGGCGTTGATCAGGGAGAGCCTGGACGAGACCCACTTCGAGCGTTTCCTGCACACCCGCGAGGCCAACTACGCCATCCAGCGAGGCTCGCTGGGGCGCTTTCGGGTCAGCGCCTTCTGGCAACAGGATATGCCGGGCATGGTGCTGCGCCGCATCGAGACCCGCATCCCCACCTTTGACGAGCTGGTGCTGCCCCCCATCCTGCAGGAGGTCGCCATGGCCAAACGCGGGCTGGTGCTCTTCGTCGGCGCCACTGGCGCCGGCAAGTCCACCACCCAGGCGGCCATGATAGGCTTTCGCAACCAGCACGGTGACGGCCACATCCTGACGGTGGAGGATCCGGTGGAGTTCGTCCATCAGCACGATCGCTGTCTGGTGACCCAGCGGGAGGTGGGGATCGACACCGCATCCTTCGATGTCGCCCTCAAAAACTCCCTGCGCCAGGCCCCGGATGTCATCCTCATTGGTGAAATCCGCTCCCAGGAGACCATGGAGTTCGCCATCCAGTTCGCCGAGACGGGGCACCTCTGCCTCGCCACCTTGCACGCCAACAATGCCAACCAGGCGCTGGATCGCATCCTGCATCTGGTCCCCCAGGAGAAGCACCGCCAGTTCCTGTTCGATCTCTCCTTCAACCTGCGCGCCATCGTCGCCCAGCAGCTGCTCCCCTCCGCTCATGGGCAGCGCCGGGTCGCCGCCTTCGAGATCCTGCTCAACACCCCGCTCGTCACCGACATCATCCGCAAGGGAGAGATGCACAGACTCAAGGAGGTGATGACCAAATCCGGCGAGCTCGGCATGCAGACCTTCGATCAGGCGCTGTTCACCCTGTTCTGCGCCGGCCAAATTGGCTACAGTGAGGCCCTTGCCCATGCCGACTCCGCCAACGACCTGCGACTGCTCATCAAGCTGTCGGGTCGCGAGCAGCTGGGCGCAGGCACTCTCGACAACGTGACCCTGGATGAATGAGGGGCGTGCGTCATCGCTAGTAAAGGACAGTTATGCTGATTGTGGTTTCCCCGGCCAAGACGCTGGATTACGAGTCACCCCTGGTGACCTCCCGTTTCACCCAACCCGAACTGCTGGACCACTCCGCAGCACTGATCACCCGGGCTCGTCAACTGAGCCCGGACCAGATCGCCAGCCTGATGAAGATCAGCGACAAGCTCGCCGGCCTCAACGCCGCCCGCTTTGCCGAGTGGCAGCCTGACTTCACGCCGGCCAACGCCCGCCAGGCGCTGCTGGCCTTCAAGGGGGACGTCTACACCGGTCTGGCCGTAGAAGATTTCAGCGAGGCCGACCTCGACTTCGCCCAGGCCCACCTGCGCATGCTATCCGGCCTTTATGGCGTGCTGCGGCCGCTGGACCTTATGATGCCCTACCGCCTGGAGATGGGGATCCGCCTCGACAACCCGCGCGGCAAGGATCTCTACCAGTTCTGGGGCGACATCATCACTGCGCACCTGAACAAGGCGCTGGCGGCCCAGGGGGACGACGTGCTGATCAACCTCGCCTCCGACGAGTATTTCAAGTCGGTGCGCCCGAAAGCCCTGCAGGGGCGCATCATCACCCCGGTGTTCAAGGACGAGAAGAACGGCCAGTTCAAGATCATCAGCTTCTACGCCAAGAAGGCCCGCGGCATGATGGCACGCCACATCATCAAGCATCGGCTCACCCGGGTGGAACAGCTGACCGGTTTCAATGCCGACGGCTACTACTTCGTACCGGAAGAGTCCGACGCCAATACCCTGATGTTCAAGCGCGCTGAAAATTAATTACACATTCAAGGGAACCAAGTCGGAGATCCTCGGGTCTGACTCTGTGAATCCTCTGTTGTAAGCACTTTTTGTTGGCCGACGTCCTTGCGTCGGCTTTTTTCTGCGCCTCTCTCAGGCCACTCCCCAGGCAGCAGACAGCAAAACGGCCATCCTGGGATGGCCGTTTCAACTGTGCTCGAGGGCATTACTTCTTTTTCTTCTTTGCCGACTTCTTGGCATCCTTCGGCTTTTTCTTCTTCACCGGCACCCGCGCTTCCTTGTGTCTGGGGCGCAGCTCATCGATCACCCGGCGCTTGAGGCGCTCCTCGGTGTAGCGTTCGATCTTGGCGACCATGGCCATGTCGTGGGCTTCCACCAGGCTGATGGCGCAGCCACGGTTGCCGGCACGACCGGTACGACCGATGCGGTGCACATAGACATCCGCGCCGTAGGGCATGTCGTAGTTGATGACATGGCTGACGTTCGGCAGGTCGATACCGCGGGCGGCCACGTCAGTGGCGATGAGGAAGGGCACCTCCCCTTCATGGAACTTGCGGATAGACTCGATGCGCTTGGCCTGCTCCATCTCGCCACGGATCCAGGCACAGGGCACGCCTGCCGCCTGCAACTGGCCGGAAAGCTCCGCCAGTCGCTCACGGGTCTTGACGAAGATGATGGCCTTCTGGGTCTCCGGGTTTTTCAGGATGTGCACCAGCAGAGCCAGCTTGTGGGCGGCATCATCGGCCAGGTGGATCCACTGGGTGATGGGGCGGCGCTCGCTGCGGGGCGGCTCGGCGTGCAGCTCAACCGGGTCTTTGAGGATCTCGCTCGCAAACTTCTCGAGGCCGGCCCCTTCCAGGGTGGCGGAGAAGAGCATGGTGTGCTTGCGGTAGCGCGCCTCTTCCACGATGCGGTTCACGTCCTTGATGAAGCCCATGTCCAGCATCCGGTCCGCTTCATCCAGCACCAGCACCTCGATGTCGTGGCTCTCGAACTCCTCTTTCTCGATGTACTCGAGCAGACGGCCCGGGGTGGCCACCACGATGTCGGTGGTCTTGGTCAGGGCAGGCAGCTGCTCTTCATGGCTGACACCACCGATGATGGTCTCGATGCTGAGATGGGTGTGCACCGCCAGGGCCTTGGCGTGAGCACTCACCTGCAGCGCGAGCTCGCGGGTCGGAGTCAGGATCAGCATGCGGCACGGACCCGGCTTGCGGCGCGGGAAGTCCAGCAAGTGCTGCATCGCGGGCAGCAGGAAGGCGGCGGTCTTGCCGGTTCCGGTCGGCGCAGAGGCCAGAATATCGCGGCCGTCCAGGGCTGGCTCCAGCACCATCTGCTGGATGGTGGTGGGGCGGGTGAATCCCATCTCGGCCAAGGCCCGACTGAGGGCTGGATTCAGGTCGAAATCATCAAAGGACTGGCTCATGGCAATACTCGGTCATTAAGGAAGCGGCAGATTATAGGCGATTATGCCGCCGGCTCCTATGGTGACTGTGGCTTAGCCGCTATAATCGCCGGCCATTTTCCGCGGGCAGGCACAGGAGGAGGGCCGAATGGGGCGCAACAACGGTTTCACGTTCAAGCAATTTCACATCGATCACGACCGCTGCGCCATGAAGGTCGGTACGGACGGCATTTTGCTGGGAGCCTGGGCGCCGGTCGACAACGCCCGTCGGGTGCTGGACATCGGCACCGGCAGCGGCCTCATCGCCCTGATGCTGGCCCAGCGCAGCACGAACGACTGCCACATAGACGGGGTGGAGCTGGATAAGGATGCAGCCATGCAGGCCCAGGAGAATGTGGCGGCCTCCCCCTGGCGTGAGCGGGTCACCATCATAGAGAGCGCCATTCAGGATCACCTCGCCCCCCCTTACGATCTCATCGTCTCCAACCCGCCCTATTTCCCGGCAGGCCAGACACTCCGCGATCCGGCCAGGGCTCTGGCCCGTCATACCGGGGGGCTCGCCCCCAGGGGATTGCTGGCCGCCAGCGATCGCCTGCTGAGCCGTACCGGGCAACTGGCCCTGGTGCTGCCCACGGCGATGGCGGATGAAATTTTATGCATTTCGTCGAGTTATGATCTGTATGAGCGTTGTTATTTGGCTGTTACTACCAGAGAGGGGAAAGAGGCAAATCGTGTTTTATTGCTGCTTGGCAGAGGATTAAACAAGTGTGAGAGGGGTGAAATTGTGATCCATTCTGCCACAGGAGGCTATTCCGACAGATATATCCAACTAACCAGCCCCTTCTATTTGAAGATGTAAATTTTGCCTTGAACTATTTTTTCACATCATTATGCTGACTGCTAAATGAGCGCCCGCTCAAGACCAGTTCAAACCACTGGTCGCGATGAAAAAACCAGCGGGGCTCTTTTTTTACCCCCGGAAAGTGCCGGTCACTGACAAATAAAAAACTATAACAAGCAATAGTTTACAAGACAGACGAGGTTGAACTTGACGAAATCACTCACATTGTCCGATGTACTCGGATTGGGCTTCATGACCTTTGCGTTCTATCTGGGCGCAGGCAACATCATCTTCCCGCCCCTGGCCGGCTTCATGGCGGGTGAGCACCTCTCCCTGGCCATGCTGGGCTTCCTGGTCACCGCCGTGGGCCTGCCCCTCATCACCATCATCGCCGTCGCCAAGGCTGGCAACGGCTGGGCCGGCATGACCAAGCTGCTGCCGACCGGCGTGGCCACCGCACTGGCCGTCGCCATCTACATCATCATCGGCCCGGCCTTCGCCGCCCCCCGTACCGGCCTGGTGGCCTACGAGATGGGCCTCAAGCCCTTCCTTGGCGACATGGGACCATCCGGTCTGGCTGCCTACACAGTACTGTTCTTTGGCGTGGCCATCTTGGTCTCCCTGAACCAGGGCAAGCTGATGGATGCCATCGGCAAGTACCTGACCCCGCTGCTGATGCTGCTGCTGCTGACCCTGGCCATCGGTGTCTTCGTCGCACCGCAAGGAAGCATGCCTGCCGCATCCGGTGACTACCAGAGCACCCCCTTCGTGAAGGGCATTCTGGAAGGCTACAACACCATGGACACCCTGGCGTCCCTGATGTTCGGCGCCCTGATCGTCGACCTGCTGCGCCAGAAAGGCATCCATGACTACCAGAGCCAGTTCAAGTACCTGGCCATCGCGGGCATCATCTCCGCCATCGGTCTCTCCGTGGTCTATGTCTCCTTGTTCCAGCTGGGTAACACCGCTGCCGGCGTCGCCACCGACGTGAGCAACGGCGGTGCCATCGTCAACGCCTACGTGCTGAGCCTGTTCGGCCAACCGGGTCAGTTCATCCTGGCTGCCATCATCACCCTGGCCTGCTTCACCACGGCCGTCGGCCTCATCTCCGCCTGCTCCGACTTCTTCCACAACCTGACCGGCATGAGCTACAAGAAGCTGGTCGTGCTGCTGGGTGTCATCTGCGGCGTCGTGGCCAACGTGGGCCTGAGCCAGCTCATCAGCCTCTCCATTCCGGTGCTGGTCGCCATCTACCCGGTTGCCGTGGCGCTGGTGCTGGTCACCTTCCTGAAGGGTTACTTCGGTCGCCCCCGCCTGGTGTTCCGCTCCGTGCTGCTGGTCGCATTCCTGTTCGGCTGCCTGGACGGCCTGGGCGCCGCCGGCATGAAGATGGATGCTTTCGCCTTCCTGCCACTGTTTGACAAGGGCCTGGCCTGGTTGCTGCCGACCCTGCTGGCCTGTGGCCTCGGTGTCATGGTGCGTGGCAATGGCAAGCTGGCAGCAGAAGCAGCCTGATAACAGAGCTTGACCAAATAAAGAGGCCAGCATTCGCTGGCCTCTTTTTTGTTGGTGCAATCTGATCCATCCGTTGTGGAGAGCGCTCCTCAGAGTACGGTTGCTGGCTTGGGTTTGCCTGCAAGACCGTACCAGTGATGCTCAAACCGGCCCGCATGCCAGCGCAGGGTGCCCCAGGGCTGGTCAGCCTGCCAGCGCGGGAAGTTGATCTCCACGCGGTTGTCTTCGTACTTGTAGAGAGAGGTGCTGATCTCGATATCCGACAGGATAAGCAGCACCACCCCACCGATGACACTCCATTTCAGCATCTTCCACATGGCGATTACTCGAAGCAGATCTCGATGGTGGCACGGCCATACTCCGATTCGAACGGCATCATGATCTTGGCGCCGTCGGCCCGGTGAGTAATGGTGTGATTGGGACCGGAGACGATGACCGGGGTCGCCATGTCGAACTCATAGCCCTTCTCCCCCAGCATGCGTTTGGCGCCGCCCGTCACCATGTTGGTGATCTCGCCCACCATGTCGGTCACTTCCTCGTTGATGGTGGCCGGCGCCTCCCCCAGCATGCGACGCATGATCTCCAATGCCAGCCCCTTCTCGAAGCTGATGGAGAGGGAACCCCGGGTCTGCGGACCCACCATGCCAATCAGGCCGGAGACATCTCCCCGAGCCAGCTCGTCCGTCTTGCGCTTGGGCGCGCCCGGTTTGAGTTCCAGCTGTGCCATGGTGGAGAGCACGTTGAGCAGGGAGAGCAGGAACGGGTTTACAAAATCAGCCTTCATCTTGACTTCCTACGGTAACGGAACAGCGGGCACATTGACCATGGGCTTCTATGGTCTTGTTGGTAATAGTAAAACCATGCTGATGAGCCTGCTCGGAAAAGGCGCCGTCGATGGCGGGATCGTGCAGCTCCACTACCTCACCGCAACGATCGCAGATCAGCAGTTGCATCGGGTGGGCATGGTCGAAGTGGCAGCAGAAGATGAAGGCGTTGAGCGACTCCACCTTGTGGGCAAAGCCCTGTTCGAGCAGGAAGTCGAGCGCCCGATAGACGGTAGGTGGTTTGGCATGAGCCTCGGTCTGCTGCAACTGGGCCAGCAAATCATAGGCACTGATGGCATTGCCGTGGGCGGCAAGCAGCCGGAGCACCTGGCGCCGTGTCGGGGTGAAACGGATCCCGCGCTGCTCGCAGAGGCGCTCCGCTCGTTGTAGAAGTTGGTCTTGATTCATGTTCACGCAGATACCCTGTCAATTAGCCGGATACTATCACAGGGCCCCCAGTGCGCGGCGACAAAATTCATTTTCTGGGGCTGTCTCACGTTGTGATAGAATCCCGCCCCTTGTTTGGCCAACCCGGATGATTTTTATGCAGGCGCAGCGCTTTTCCATCGCCCCCATGCTGGACTGGACCGATCGGCATTGCCGTTATTTCCACCGTCTGATGACCCGCCAGACCCTGCTCTATACCGAGATGGTGACCACGGGCGCCATCATCCACGGTAAGGGCGACTATCTGGGTTACAGCGAGCAGGAACACCCTCTCGCCCTGCAACTGGGTGGCAGCAACCCGGCAGACCTGGCCCGCTGCGCCAGGCTCGCCGAGGAGCGCGGGTATGACGAGGTCAACCTCAACGTCGGCTGCCCTTCCGATCGGGTGCAAAACGGCCGCTTCGGCGCCTGCCTCATGGGCGAACCCGCGCTGGTGGCTGATTGCGTCAAGGCGATGCGCGACGTAGTCGACATTCCGGTCACCGTGAAGACCCGTATCGGCATCGACGAGCAAGACTCCTACGAGTTCTTGCAGGCCTTCATCGAGCAGGTAAGGGACGCCGGTTGCGATACCTTCATCGTCCACGCCCGCAAGGCCTGGCTGAGCGGTCTGAGTCCGAAAGAGAACCGCGAGATCCCGCCCCTCGATTATCCTCGCGTCTACCGGGTCAAGCAGGATTACCCGGATCTGACCATTGCCATCAACGGCGGGGTGACCAGTCTGGAGCAGACTCTTGAACATCTGCAGCACCTCGACGGGGTCATGATGGGCCGCGAAGCCTACCAGAACCCCTACATTCTGGCCCAGGTGGACAATCTGGTGTTCGGCGAGAACCGTGCCGTGCCGAGCCGCCACGAGGTGGTGCGGATGATGCTGCCTTATATCGAACAAGAGCTGACCAAGGGCAACTACCTCTCCCACATGACCCGCCACATGCTGGGGTTGTTCCAGAACATGCAGGGGGCGCGCGCCTGGCGTCGCCATCTGAGCGAGAATGCCTGCAAGCCGGGGGCCGACATTCAAGTGGTGCTGGACGCCATGGCCAAGGTGCCGGAGTTCGCGCCGGCCGACGCGGTGGAGTGATCATGTACCGCTTCACCGGATCCTGGCTGCACAAGGCCCTGGTGCGTCTGTGCGCCGGCCTGCTCACCATTCTCGGCATCAAGCTCAGCGCCTTCTATTTCATCGGGCTGCTGATCGTGCTGGGGCTGCACCGGGACCAACTCCTGGGCTGAACGCCACCTCTCCCGAACAAGAAAAAGCCGGCGCCCCTGCGCCGGCTTTTTTGTCACCACGGAGGTGACCCGACAGTCTAGCTTACTCCTCCTGAACCATGAACTGGAGTTCAGGGGGAGAAGAGGTCAGCACATCGGCGCAGTAATCCCAGGTCGAGATGCGGTAGTGCTGCAAATCTTCATCCAGGTGCAGCCCATCGGATTCCTGATGGAACCAGCTGGCGAAACGGGACGGGGTGATGAGCTGGATCTGCTCCTCGATGGCGTGGCTGTCACGCCCCTCCGCCAGATCGCAGTCCTCCATCACCCGCACCGCGAAGATGTGGCGAAAACTCACCCGACACAGGGGCAACGGAGGCAGATCGATGCTGCGAGCACGCCCCAGCATGACGGTCAGGGTGTCGCTCCAGATATCCTGATGCAGTTCGGCAACGACCAAGCCGGGAGGGAGTTGACGAGAGGGAGCCCAGGGGACGGCTACCTGCCGAATGGCATTTTTCTGTTCCATATCCACCTCGCTACAGCGCATGCCATATCCTGAGTGTATCTGAAACAAATTTTGACGAAGATGGCAAGAAAAAACCCGGCACAAGCCGGGTTTCATTTGATTACAAGACGACCTTATTTGACGGCGTCTTTCAGCGCCTTGCCAGCCACGAAGGACGGCACATTGGCAGCTGCAATCTGGATCTCTTTACCGGTTTGCGGGTTGCGACCGGTACGGCCCGCGCGATGGTTGACCTTGAAGGTACCAAAACCCACCAACTGAACGGCATCGCCCTCTTTCAGGCTCTGGGTAATACCATTGATGATCTCTTCCAGAGCGACTTTGGCCTGAGCTTTGCTCAGGTCTGCTTTGGCGGCAATTGCATCGACAAGTTGAGCTTTGTTCATAACATTTCCTTTATGATCGGGCATTTAGCACCGGGCCACTCTATTCAAAAAAAAACACTCAGGCAAAGGCTTTATCAGCCGGATTGGCTTGAATGCTGGGGTTTTCATCAAGATCTGCGGAAATAGTCACATATATCGCCCCCTTGTCCCCAGGATGGGCGACAGGATGCGAAGCACCGGTGGGGAGAGGCATGCAAATCCCCGCCTGATGTAACAATATCCCTACACTCCTATTGACGGTCAACTGGATTTTCCCTAGTTATAGGAGTGTCGTCAGTCGATGAGAATGACCGGAGGCGTGCGACCCGAGTGCCGCATGCCATGCCCATGGAGGGACTATGTTAACTGAACTGGAAAAAACCAAGCGCGCACTGGCAGGCAAGCATAGAGCAATAGATGACTGGCTGGATGCCAGACAGGCGTTGCTGGTCGAGTACATGCGACTGGCAGGCCTCATGCCCGCCAAGTGCAAGCAACGCACCCTCCCAGGCCATGTAGAACTGCAACGTTTTTGCGAACAACTGGTCGACTACGTCAGCGCAGGCCATTTCGAGATCTACAACCACGTCGTCACCGCCTTTGAGCAAGCCAGCGGGGACAAACTGGAGCTGGCCAAGCGCATCTACCCCCATATCCGTGCCTGTACCGAATTCGCGCTGGAGTTCAACGACAAGTACAGCAACGCCGACGAAGCCCAGTTGCTGCAACTGGACGAGGATCTGAACCAACTCGGCCCCGTGCTGGAGGACAGGTTCAAACAGGAGGATCGGCTGGTCAAGGCGCTGCAGGTGGTGGAATCCCTCAGCCATCAGCAGGTCTGATATTCAATATCGGAGCCAGTTCAATATCCTGGCGTGCCAGCTGGATTACACTCTGCAACATGAAGGATGAGCATCTTGCTCGCACGCAGACCGGAGACGACCATGGCCGAGCGCCGCCACTTTACTCGGATTTTCTATTTGACCGCCGCCAAGCTCACCCAGGGTGAACACCAGTGGCGCACCCAGCTGGTCGATGTCTCCCTGCAGGGAGCCCTGCTGCTCAGACCCGAGGATTGGGTCGCCAGCGAGGACAAGGAGTACGAAATCTGCTTCGTGCTCGGGGGCAGCGACATCGAGATCAAGATGCAAGTCGAGCTGACCCACGAAGCCAGCAAGAAGCTGGGGTTTTACTGCCACCACATCGACATCGACAGCGCCACTCACCTCAAGCGGATGATCGAGCTGAACATCGGAGAGGAGCAACTGCTCCATCGCGAGCTGGAGCAGTTGCTGCAAGAGCACCGAGACCACGTCCCCCCCGAATACTGAGCGGGCGGGCAGAAAAACAAAGGAGCGTTCATACGCTCCTTTTTCATGGTTGGTTACAGGGCCTCGAGGGCATCGGAGAGTTTCTTCACCGGCACCACCTCCATGCCCTCGATGGGATGTTTGGGCGCATTGGCATGCGGGACGATGGCTCGGCGGAAACCGTGCTTGGCCGCCTCCTGCAGTCGCTCCTGACCCGAGGGCACGGGCCGTATCTCGCCGGAGAGCCCCACCTCGCCAAAGACCACCAGATCCTTGGGCAGGGCCTGATCCCGGAAGCTCGACACCATGGCCAGCAGCAGCGCCAGATCCGCGCTGGTCTCCTCGACTTTGACGCCACCCACCACGTTGATGAACACATCCTGATCCGCCATCTGCAACCCGCCGTGACGATGCAGCACCGCCAGCAGCATGGCGAGACGGTTGTGGTCCATCCCCACCGCCACACGGCGCGGATTGGAGAGCTGGGAGTAATCCACCAGCGCCTGCAACTCCACCAGCAGGGGGCGCGTGCCTTCCCAGATCACCATGACGATGGAGCCCGGAGCCTGCTCCTCCCCGCGGCTGAGGAAAATCGCGGAAGGGTTGCTCACCTCCTTCATTCCCTGCCCGGTCATGGCGAAGACCCCCAGTTCGTTGACCGCACCGAAGCGGTTCTTGTGGGAGCGCAGGGTGCGAAAACGCGAGTCGTGCCCGCCATCCAGCAGCACGGAGCAGTCGATACAGTGCTCCAGCACCTTGGGACCCGCCAGGGTGCCGTCCTTGGTGACGTGGCCCACCATGAAGATGGCCACATGATTCTGCTTGGCATAGCGTGTCAGCAGCGCCGCCGACTCCCGCACCTGGGAGACGGACCCCGGCGCAGACTGCACATCCGCCACGTGCATCACCTGGATGGAGTCGATGACCATGATCTGAGGTTGCTCCTGCTGGGCGATGAGGCAGATCTGCTCGACGCTGGTCTCGGACAACATGCGCAGCTTGTCCGTGGGCAGACCCAGCCGACCGGCCCGCATCGCCACCTGTTGCAGTGACTCCTCACCGGTCACATAGAGGGTCTTCATGCGCTGCGCCAGGCCGCACATGGTCTGCAGCAACAGGGTCGACTTGCCGGCCCCGGGGTTGCCGCCGATAAGAATGGCCGAACCGGGGACCACACCGCCACCGAGTACGCGGTCCAGCTCCTTGAAGCCCGAGCTGAAACGGGGGATCTCCGTGGTAGCGATCTCCGCGAGGGTCTGCACCTGGCTGCCGACGGCGCCCGCATAACCGGTATAGCGAGCGCTCTTGCCGGGTGTCGTCACCCCCAGTCGCACCTCGGTGATGGTGTTCCACTCCTTGCACTCGCTGCACTGACCTTGCCAGCGGGTGAAGTCGGCTCCACATTCGGAACAAACATAGGCGGTTTTGTTTTTGGCCATGGATAACTCGGGGACAGGATGAATTCCTGCTTGATATACTTGTTTGCGACCGGCAGATCAAACCCAGAATCGGAAAAGTGACTTTCCGCGGCAGGAATACATGGATTCAGAACAACCACTACATCTGATAGAACAACTTGTCCCCCTGCTCCGGGAAAAGGACTTCGACGAAATCTTCAACCGTCTGACCCAGAACGAAAATACCAACAGTCGGTTCCTGCTGAAGATGGAACTCAAACGTAAGTGCACCCCCTGTCGGCGCGTCATCGACATGCGCAACGAGCTGGGCGCCCTCTGTCAGGTGCATGAGTTCGACGGGGTGACCCACTTCATGCCCGCCGAGGCCATCGAGCTGTTTCAATCCCAGTGCTACCTCTACCGGGACAGCTACACCCTGGGGGTCTACGAGGCGCTGCAAGCCTGGTACAAGCTCAACCAGGGGCGCAGCGACAATCTGGCACTGCCCATCAGCCCGTTTCGTCCGTTCGATGTCAGCGCCATCCCCTTCGCCAGCCATTACGGGCGACAGGAAGAGCGCATGCACTTCAGCTCTCCCATGGTGCTCCAACTCGCCAACGGCGAGAAAATCCTCGCCAAGAGCTCCGACATCTCCCTCGGCGGCATCCGGGTATCCGTGCCCTATCTGCCCGACTACCAGACAGGCGACCTGATAGCCGTCTTTTTCACCGGACTGGAACGCGATCATCCCCATCCCCTGCTGCGTGACCCGGTCAGCTACCAGATCCTGGGGGAGGAGAGAAAAGAGGACAAATTCTGGCTCAGGCTGCTCAAGAACGGCGAGCATCCGGTGTTCGACGAGTTCCTGCGCGACTTCATCGAGCGCAACCGCAGCCGCTATCGCGTCAGCGTCGACTACCTGCTCTCCGCCGCCGTCATCAAGGGGTATGAGCAGTTCTATCTGCCGCGCATGACCGGCATGCCCCTCTATTTCGGCAAGGGCAGCGTCCCCGCCCTCGAGATCGCCCTGCGCACCGAGAACAACCAGCACATTCTCGAATACTGGCGCGACGCCAAGAACCGCGACATGCTCGCCAGCCTCTTCACTGCGGCCCGCATGCCCTCGTTACTCCCAGGCAAAGAGGGGCTGCGCGAGACGCTGATCTACAGCTTTACCCATGCGGTACGCAGCCACCTCTACTTCTTCTCCGCGACCCGGGAGGAGCTGGAACAGAGCGGACTGACCGCGCTCTTCTTCCAGATCGGCGCCCGCCGCCCCAGCTGGCGGGTATACAAGTTCAGCATGGAAGCCTGCACCCTGCGGGAGGCCGACCTCGACAACCCCCAGGGCGGGGCGAGCCCGTTGCAGGACAGGCTGCTGCGCGAGCGCCTGGCCCAGCTCGGATACGTAGGCATGCTGCAGGAGATAAACCTGGACAACCAGCGCGACGAGTTCCAGCGAGAGACGGGTCAGGATCCGCTCAACGCCAACGCCTTGCAGCGCTTTGGCCATGACATCCATGCCGCCCCCTTCGAGATAGAGACGCTGCACTATGTGCAACTGCGCAAGGAGGCGCGCTACATGCACAAGACGGCCATCGTCTTGCATCACAAGGAGCGATCCTGGGTCGGCTGGACCCGAGACATCTCGGCCCACGGCATGCAAATCGAGCTGGAAGAGCCGTTCGACGGGGAGAAGGGAGACATCATCACGGTGGCTCTGCCCCGCTTGCAGGAGCTCGCCAGGAACATGGACCTGCAACGCCTGCCCTATCGGCTGGTCAGCCTCAACCTGAGCAGAACCGTGCTGCATCTGTGCATCGAGGGGACGGCCGAGCGCCATACCGGCCACCAGTTCTTCAGCCTGCTGATCGAAAGCAACCAGAACAAGCTCAAGACCACCCGGGAGTTCAATCGCTATCGCGGCATGGCCAGGGCGCTGCGCAACCTCTACACCCACCACCTGTTCAACACCCCCGTCTATGTGAACAAGCTCAAGGCCGCCCCGAAACTGGCCGCGGCCGGCCTCTCGCCACAACCACGCAGCCTTTCCCGTCTGCTGCGCATCTGTGCCGAGCAGGATCAGCAGTTGAACCTGTATCCCCTGTTCCAGGGGGCGCTGCTCAAGGCCCTGCTGCTCAATCCCCTGCGCGCCATCGAGCGGGAAGACAAGCCGGAAGAGGAGGAGGTCTACATCGCCGCCCTCCACTCCCAGGGGGGAACCCCCCTGTTTCGCAGCCACCTGGCCAGCAGCTTCAGCTCACCGGATCAAAAGCGCCGCTTCATCGAGCTGGCCCGGCAACAGGGCGAGTTCTATTCGGTACTGGTGGGTATTTCGCGCACCGGCCGCCCGGACACCAGCTTCATCGCGGGTGAACTGGACTACATCGCCAAGTTCGCCATTCACAAGGCCAAGAAGCTGGAAGAGGAGCTCTGGAGTGTCGTGGGCGTGGGTGAACTGACCGATACCACCGAGGCGACCCTGTTCCGCCTTGGCATACCATCCGGGCCCCGCTAACCAGCAGGGCCGGGAGACAACAAAAAACGGGCACGCAAGCGCCCGTTTTTTGTCTATCAGGCAGCCTGGGGGTTGCGCAGCCAGGCGAGGATGTCGGGGAAGTGATCCTCCTGTGCCTGGGGGGCCGTCAGCATGTTGATGTGGTCGTAATCGAGGCGGTTGCCGTTGTCCCGCCCGAGGCGGGTGTGGCGGGCGGCCGAGCCCATCTCGTCGCTGAAGCGGCGCACGTCGACGGGGTGGCCAAGAACCTTGTCCGCCTTGGCGGAGATCATCCAGAGCGGGGGCCAGTTGACCCGGCTCGCCGCCTCGTCATAGGCGAAACCGTCAAAGGGATCCTGCCAGGGCCCGCACTTGACCCAGGGGATGGTCTCCTGCAGGTAGCGCAGGGGCTCATCATCGGCCCCTATCTTCAACCGGCGGGCGGCCAGAAACCCCCGGCGGCGCGCCAGCCAGGGGGCGAGCCGGTTCCAGATCAGATCCACCTTCAACCAGCGCTCCGGGTTCTGCACCGAGACCCCCCGCTTGGTGCCGAAGAACACCAGGCTGGCAACCTGCTCCGCCAGCTCGGGGAAGCGCACCAGGGTCGAGGCCATGATGACGCCGCCCCAGGAGTGGGCCATCCAGTGCACCCGGGCACCGGCATGGCGGGCCGATACCCAGCGCTGCAGGGCGGGAAGATCCTCGGTGATCAGCTCATGCTGGCCGTGGCCGGCCCGCTCGGCGATGGTCGGTGTGCTCAGACCCCGACCACGCAGATCCGCCACATAGACCTGATACCCGTGGCGAGCCAGAAAGCAGGCCAGCCCCTTGCCCGATTCGGTGTAGAAGATGCGGCCGTTCTCGATGGCCCCGTGCACCATCAGGATGGGGTCGGCATGCACCGCGACACCGGGCTGGATATGGCGCACATGGAGTCGATGCTCACCGCAGGGGACAAACAGGGATTGCTGTAACAGTTCCATCTCGTGATCGGCTCCTCCTTGAGCGGGATCAGCACCAGCGTCGGTCGCGACAAGCCAGGGCGCCGAGCAGGCAGAGCACCCCTTCCAGATCGTGGTGATTGAGGGTCGCCGCCGCCTGGGCACGAACCAGGGGTTTGGCATGAATGGCAATACCAAGCCCCGCCACCCCCATCATCTTGAGATCGTTGGCACCATCGCCGACCGCGACCGTCTGGGATGCAACCACCCCGTACTCCGAGGCCAGCTGTTGCAGCGCCTCGGCCTTGGCGGCGGCATCGACGATGGGGCCGCTCACCTTGCCGGTCAGCAGGCCCCCTTCCACCGCCAGCTCGTTGGCGAAAATGGCATCCAGACCCAGAGCACGCTGCAACTCGCCGGCAAAACGGGTGAAGCCACCGGAGGCGATCGCCACCTTCCAGCCAGCCTGCTTGAGGGCATCGACCATGAGTGGCAGGCCCGGCATCCAGGGCATGTCGGCCGCCACCTCGTCGAGGATGGTGACCGGCGCCCCTTCCAGCAGCGCCACCCGGGCACGCAGACTGTCGGCAAACTCCAGCTTGCCCTGCATGGCCGCCGCGGTAACGGCCGCCACTTGCTCACCGACCCCGGCCAGCCGCGCGATTTCGTCGATGCACTCTATCCTGATCGCGGTGGAATCCATGTCCATCACCAGCAGACCGGGCTCACTCAGGGTAGGCAGGGCGGCCAGATGACACAGGTCGATGTCCCACTCCTGGGCTTTGAGCGCCTGCACCAGCTCGGGGGAAAAGCGGTTGGTGCCAAGCAGCAGCAGTGGAATGCCGGCCTGTTCCCCTGCGGGATAGAGGCTTGACTCAAGCCCCAGGGCATCCAGCTGCTGGGCCAGGCGGGCCAGATGACCGGCCTCCAGCCCCTTGCCAAACAGGACAATCCAGGCGCTGTCGTGGGCGTTGGCCGCGGGCAGCAGGGCTTCGTTGGTGAGCTGCCAGCAGGGGGCACAGCTCAGGGCCCCGGACCAGTCGTGCAGGGAGCAGGGAAGTTGGGACAACAACATAAGAGAGACGCCTTCCTTGGAAATCATGGGGTTCATCATGCGGGCCCAGAGTAGCGTATTGCTTTTTGTACAGGCAAGCGCCAAGATCCCGCCTGCGGTGCGGGCAGACATGGAAACAGACCACCCTGTTTCCCGCTTCGCGGCACCGGGGCACCAGCCAGCCCCGCTCATCCATTATCAGAGGCCCGGTTCTGTGCGTCATCTTCCCATCAAACGTGTTGTCAGCCTGGCGGCGGGAGTCCTGCTCGGTCTCTGGGTGCTGGTGCTGCTCATCCACATGCAGGGAGAGAGCCAGGCCGCCCTGCACGCGGCGGCACGGGACAGGGCACAGGCGCTGGTCGCCTATGCCGCCCGGGACATGCGCCGCTGGATCAAGGAGGACAAGGAGAGCGAACTGGAGAGACTGGCGCAGGATCTGGCCGCCGAGCCTGACATTCTGGATGTCACCCTCTACGACGCCCGCGGCATTCCCCTCGCCCAGTCGGACAACGCCCTGCCGCTGGACAGCCTGCTGCCCATCGGCAGCGACAACAAATCCCTGCCGGAGCAGGGCAAGGGGCGCATCCAGTTTGTCCAGGAGATCCAGGACGGAAACCTGACCCTGGGCTATCTGAGGATCACCCTGGAAGAGCAGAAACTGCTGGCCGCACAAGATACCCATCTCAAGGTCAACCAGGAGAAACAGCGCCTGATGTTGCTGGTGATGCTGCTGGCAGGCCTGCTCATCTCCTACGGGGTGCGTCGCAACTACATGCGGGTGCGCAAGCACAAGAAACAGAGCAAACCCGCCGCTCCGCAATAAGCGGGAGTGGATCACATCCTCCGGCTTGTATATAACACTGGCAAGATCACTGGCAGGAGAGCCACATGATTGCCCCCCCCTTGCCGCTGGATGAACACAGTCGACTGGAACGACTGCGCATCCTCGGCCTGCTCGACCACGAGCCCATCGATCAGCTTGATCGCCTCACCCGGCTCATCACCCGACATTTCGCACTCCCCATCGCCATGGTCTCCCTGACCGACGTGAACAGGCAGTGGTTTCTCGCCCGCACCGGGGTCGATATGTGCGAGATCAACCGGGAGCACTCCTTCTGCGGTCATGCCATTTTGCGTCCCGAGATCATGCAGGTACCGGATGCCAGACGGGATCTCCGCTTTGCCGACAATCCGCTGGTGACCGATGATCCCGGCGTGGTCTTCTACGCCGGTCGACCCCTGCGCGCCCTCGATGGCGTGGTGCTCGGCACCCTCTGCCTGGTGGACCATGTGCCGCGCCATCTCGACGAAGATGCCTGCCGGGATCTCGACGACTTCGGCCGCCTGGTGGAGAACACCCTGCACGATCTGGAGCGGCGCCACCAGGTGCGCACCCTCAACCAGGTGCTGGAAGACAAGGAGCATCTCTTCACCCTCACCTTCAACCAGTCGTCGGTGGGCATGGCCCTCTCCTCCCTTGAGGGGAAATGGCTGAGAGCCAACCCGGGGCTGGAGCGGCTGCTCGGTTACAGCGAGCACGAGATGCTGAGCCGGACCTGGCTCGCCATGACCCATCCCGAAGATCTGCAGCGGGAGCAGCCCCTGTTCGATGCCCTGATCGCGGGGCAACGGCAGGATTACCGGCTGGAGAAGCGGATGATCCGGGCCGATGGCACCCAGTGCTGGGTCCAGCTCAGCGTGACCCTCTGCCAGAGCCGCACCATGGCCCCCCACATGATCGCCGTGTTCGCCGACCTCACCGAGCGCAAACAGGCCGAAGCCGAACTCGTGCGGCTGCAGCAAGGGCTCGAGCAGCAGGTGCAGTCACGGACCAGTGAGCTCTCCTGCACTGTGGAGCAGTTGCATCAGGAAATGCACGAGCGCGGCGCCATGCAGCAGCAGCTGTGGCAGGAGCAGCGCCGTCTGCAGCACATGCTGGAGCACACCAGCAATGCCTTCCTCGAGCTCGATGCCGATTTCATCATCACAGGCTGGAACCCGGCCTCCACCACCCTGCTCGGCTGGCACGCCGACGAGATGCTGGGCCGCTCCCTCTCAGGGCTGCTTGGCGCCGATCACCCCCTGCTGAGCCTGTCAGGCAACCCGCAGAGTCCGCCACGGCGGCTGGAATGCGACATCATCACCCGCACAGGCCGGCACATCCCGGTCGAGGTGATCGCAGAGCGCTACCAGTTCGACGGCAAGGTGCGCCTCGCCCTCTTCCTGCACGACATCTCCGCCCGCCGCCAGGTGCTCGCGGAGATCGAGCGTGGCCGGGCCCGGCTGCGGGCCATCACCGATGGCCTGCCGGTCACCATCAGCATGGTGTCACCCGAGGGGCGTTACCTCTTCGCCAACCAGGCCTATTGCCGCTACTTCGGGCTCGATACCGAACAGATGCGGGAGATGAGCGTGCGGGACGTCATCGGCGAGGAGGCCCACGACAGGGCCATGGCCTATGTGGCAAAGGCCCTCGCCGGTGAACAGGTGAGTTTCGAGCGCCGCTTCGATCTGCCCATAGGCCAGCGTGACCTCAGGATCACCATGATCCCGAGCCGGGGCGACGAGCCCGGGGTCTACATCCTCGGCAGCGACATCACCGAGTTCAAGGCGCTGCAAAGCCAGCTGGAACACGAGGCGGCTCACGACCCCCTCACCGGCCTGCCCAACCGGCGCGCCTTCACCCTGCGCCTCTCCCGGGAGCTGGAGCGGGTACGTCAGAATGCCGAGACCCTGGGGCTGCTGTTCCTCGATCTCGACGGCTTCAAGGGGATCAACGACAGACTGGGCCACCATGTCGGCGACGCCCTGTTGCAGCGCTTTGCCCAGGTGCTGAGTGCCGAGGTGCGCCCGGGGGACATGGTGGCACGCCTGGCCGGCGACGAGTTCACCATCATACTGCCTGCCCTGCGCCAACCCGCGCAGGAGCTGCCTGCCCTGTGCGAGCGACTGCTGGCGGCCATGGCGGTTCCCGGGGACGTGGCCGGTCACCGGCTGCCCCTTGCCGGCAGCATAGGGGGGGCCCTCTGTCATTCGGGCCAGTATTGTCACATCGACGATCTGCTGCACCGGGCCGATGCCGCCATGTACCAGGCCAAACAGGCGGGCAAGGGGCGCTTCGCCCTCGATCTCAGCACGGCATAAGGGGCTGTCAGCCCCCAAAGCAACGGGGAAGCCTCATGCCTCCCCGTTTCTTGACCCACTCCCAGTTCCCCGCAGCTTGGCAGATCGGGAGTCAACGCCCCTCTAACCTGCTGGCTTTCAATCCGAAACGATCTCCCAGGAGCCGTCAGGCTTCTGGCAAGCGGTACCGAAGGCATCCTCCTTCTTGCCCCCCACCGTGATGGTCTGCTGGAATTCGCGGCAGTAGCGGCCACTGCTGCTGGTCCCTTCCCGCACCGCAGTCACCGAGCCGGAGGCGTCACCATTACTCCAGGTGACGGGATCGTTCAGGGGTGCCGTGGTCGCCTTGACCTGGGCAGCCTCGTGCTCCCGCTGCTGCTCCTCATTGATGTTGTCGAGGATCTTCAGGGTAATGGCGGTGAAGGCCAACCACTTCCAGGCATCGTTGTCGTCGTAATAACTGCCATAGCCCCCATACCAGTGGCCATAGGGACGAACCACCACCACGTCGTGATAGACACGGCGCCGATTCGGTGGCACGACGATATTGTTGTGGTGATTGTCGATGACCAGGTTGTTGCCCCTGATGTCACGACTATTGTCGATGTGGCGGTTGTCCAGCTGATGGTTGCCCTCGACATGGCGATCCTGTATCTGACGCTGGTTGACATGAACCGGCCGGGTCGCCTTGTCCCGCGCCCTCACATTGCCCCACCCCTCGTTGAATTTTACCGACTCCCGATTGGCCTGACGGGGCACGGCCCTGTGCTGCACCACGTGGGGCTGGGATACCCGCTGCGGCGCCGACCTGTGCTGGGGCATGTGCTGGCCCCTGCCCTCCAGCGCCAGCGCCTCCTGCCAGAGCGTCGGGACTATCAACATCATGGCAAGCAGCAGCGGAGGCAGGATATATATTCGTTTCATGGTGTTAGCCTCATGAGGAGTTGCCCGAAAGTATAGACAGCGCAACTCGCCAGCTGAGTTTTCCATCCCGATGAGGCATAAAAAAACGGCGACCCCTGGGTCGCCGTTTTTGCGTGGAGCCGAAGCCTGGGATCAGTCACCCAGCAGGACGGAGTCCAGCGCGATTTCGATCATGTCGTTGAAGGTCAGCTGACGCTCTTCGGAGGTGGTCTGCTCACCAGTACGGATATGGTCGGAGACGGTGCAGATGGTCAGCGCCTTGGCACCGTACTCTGCGGCCACGCCATAGATACCGGCGGCTTCCATCTCGACACCCAGGATGCCGTATTTTTCCATGACGTCGAACATGGAGGGGTCGGGGGTGTAGAACAGATCGGCGGAGAAGATATTGCCCACGCGCACGGCCACGCCCTTGTTCTTGGCGGCCTGAACGGCATTGGCCACCAGGTCGAAGTCGGCGATGGCGGCGAAGTCGTGGTCCTTGAAGCGCAGACGGTTCACTTTGGAGTCGGTGCAGGCACCCATGCCGATCACCACGTCACGCAGTTTCACGTCTTCACGCACGGCACCGCAGGAGCCCACGCGGATCAGGGTCTTCACGCCGTAGTCGGTGATCAGCTCTTTTGCGTAGATGGAGCAGGACGGGATGCCCATGCCGTGGCCCATGACGGAGATGCGACGACCCTTGTAGGTGCCGGTGAAACCGAACATGTTGCGCACGTCGCACACCTGCTCGACGTTCTCCAGGAAGGTTTCGGCGATGTACTTGGCACGCAGGGGGTCGCCCGGCATCAGCACGGTATCAGCAAAGGCGCCATCTTTCGCATTGATATGAGGAGTTGCCATTCTCTTTATTCCTTCACACTAGGTTGAGTTTTATTGTCTTTATGGATTGTCCGCTGCCTGCGCGGCGGCGGTACATTACAGGAAACCGGGGCCCTGTGGCACCCCGGGCAGGCGAACCGGCCCGGGGTCACCATCACATGAAGCTGGTACCGTATTGCAGCTTGGGCAGGCCGTGGTAGGCCGCGATGCTCTGGCCGATGTCGGCGAAGGTCTCGCGACGACCGACTGAGCCCGCCTTGACCGGCTTGCCGTAGAACAGTACCGGAATGTATTCGCGGGTGTGGTCGGTACCACTCCAGGTCGGGTCACAGCCGTGGTCGGCGGTCAGCACCACCACGTCGCCATCCTGCAGCAGGTCGAACAGCTCCGGCAGGCGGGAGTCGAAATACTCCAGCGCATCGGCGTAGCCCTTCACGTCACGACGGTGACCGTAGGAGGAGTCGAAGTCGACGAAGTTGGTGAAGACGATGGTCTGGTCACCGGCCGCTTTCACCTCTTCCAGAGTCCTGTCCCACAGCTCGGTCAGACCGGTCCCCTTCACCTGCTTGGTGATGCCCTGCTGGGCATAGATGTCGGCGATCTTGCCGATGGAGACCACCTGGCCACCCGCTTCCTTCATGTAGTCCAGCACGGTCGGTGCAGGCGGCAGCACGGAGTAGTCGTGGCGGTTGCCGGTGCGCTTGAAGTTGCCCTTGCCGCTGCCCACGAACGGACGCGCGATGACGCGGCCGATGTTGTAGGGCTCCAGCAGCTCGCGCACGATGTGGCACAGCTCATAGAGCTTCTCGAGGCCATAGGTCTCTTCGTGGCAGGCGATCTGGAACACGGAGTCGGCAGAGGTGTAGAGGATCGGCTTGCCGGTGCGCATGTGCTCTTCGCCCAGATCGTCCAGCACCTGGGTGCCGGAGGCGTGGCAGTTGCCCAGATACCCGGGCAGACCGGCCTTCTCGACGATGGCATCCAGCAGCTCCTGCGGGAAGCTATTGTGATGGTCGTGGAAATAACCCCACTCGAACAAGACGGGCACGCCGGCAATCTCCCAGTGACCGGACGGGGTGTCCTTGCCGGAGGAGAGCTCCTGGGCAAAGCCGTAGGCACCGATCACCTCGACATCCTTGTTCAGTCCGGCCGGGAAGGTGCCGCTGGCGAGTTCGCCCGCGTGGCCCAGACCCAGCTTGCTGAGGTTTGGCAGGTTGAGAGCGCCACGGCCCTCGATCTCACCGGCGGCGCACGCCTTGGCGATATGGCCAAGGGTATTGGCACCCACGTCGCCGAACTTGTCGGCATCGGCGGCAGCACCAATACCGAAAGAGTCCATCATCAGAATAAAGGTACGTTTCATGGGACTTCCCCTTGTTACAAATCAGCCAGACCGATGCGACGGTAAACCTCGGGCAGCGCCTCTGGTCGGGTGTCGCCGATCTTCACGGCAGCCTGCACCATGCGGGCAGCCTCGGCAAATTGAGCTTCTGTCTGAGCGTGGATCAGGGCGAGCGGCTTGTCAGCATCGACGCTCTGACCCAGGCGGATAAAGTCGGTCAGACCGACGGCATAATCGAGTTTGTCGGCGGCGGCGCGGCGACCGCCCCCCATGGCGACCACCGCCAGGCCTAGTTCACGGGTATCCATCGCGGTGACGAATCCGCTGTGGGCCGCGTAGACGGGGCGCACGATGGCGGCTTTGGGCAGGTAGGCGTCGTAGCGCTCCATGAAGTCGGCGGGACCACCGAGGCCGGTCACCATGCGCCCGAAGATCTCGGCTGCCTTGCCATTGTCCAGCACCGCTTGCAGCTTGGTGCGGGCATCGCCGTCATCGCTGGCAAGACCGGCGGAGATCAGCATCTCGGCGCACAGGGCCATGGTCACTTCGTGGATGCGCGGGTTGCGATACTCACCGGTCAGGTAGCGCACCGCTTCGCGCACTTCCACGGCGTTGCCGGCGCTGGAGGCCAGCACCTGGTTCATGTCGGTCAAGAGTGCTGAAGTACGGCAGCCGGCACCGTTGGCCACGGCGACGATGCTCTTGGCCAGTTCCTCGGAGGCTTCAAAGGTCGGCATGAAGGCGCCGGAGCCCACCTTCACATCCATTACCAGGGCTTCGAGCCCGGAGGCAAGCTTCTTGGAGAGGATGGAGCCGGTGATCATGGCAATCGACTCGACGGTGGCGGTGATGTCCCGTACCGCATAGATACGCTTGTCCGCCGGGGCGAGATCGCCGGTCTGGCCGATGATGGCGACACCCGCCTCTTTCACCACTTTCAGGAAGCGGTCGTTGTCGACCGAGGTCTCGTAGCCGGGAATGGCGTCCAGCTTGTCCAGGGTACCGCCGGTGTGACCGAGACCACGGCCGGAGATCATGGGCACGAAACCGCCGCACGCAGCGACCATCGGGCCCAGCATCAGGGAGACGACGTCACCCACACCGCCGGTGGAGTGCTTGTCGACGATGGGGCCGCCCAGGTTGAGGTGGTCCCAGGTCAATACCATGCCGGAGTCGCGCATGGCGCAGGTCAGGGCAACCCGCTCATCCATGGTCATGTCCTTGAAGTAGACCGCCATGGCCAGGGCCGCAATTTGCCCCTCGCCGATGGTGTTGTTGGTAATGCCCTGAACGAAGAATTGAATCTCTTGGGTACTGAGCGCTTCACCGTTGCGCTTCTTGCGAATAATTTCTTGAGGCAAAAACATCTTTCATTCCCTCCGTGCATCACGACTGTG
>NZ_CAWMFQ010000244.1:0-9529 GCF_963866995.1 Aeromonas sp. ZOR0002
TCTGTCGCTCATCACCCCCAACGGTCCCGAGCTGGAAGCCCTGACCGGCCTGCCCGCCACCAGTCCCGAGCTGGTGCGCCTCGCCGCCCGGCGGCTGCGCGAACTCGGCGCCCGTGCCGTGCTGGTCAAGGGGGGCCACCTTGAATGGGGCGGGGATCTCTGCCTCGACTACTACCAGGACGAGAGCCGCGAATTCTGGCTCGCCGCGCCGCGCCTCGATACCCGCCACGGTCACGGCACCGGCTGCGCTTACGCCAGCGCCATCGCCGCCGTGGTGGCGCAGGATTATCCGGTGGAGGACACCATCACCCTGGCGCGTGCCTACCTGCAACAGGGGCTGGCGGCGGCGCAGGGGGTGGGGGCAGGCCCGGGCCCCATCGCCCATCTCGGCTGGCCCGCTGACCTTGCCCACTTCCCCCGTGCCGTGCTGGCGGGATCACCGCTCGATCGCCGCTTCGGATTGTATGAAACAAGCAGCGCCCGTCTGCCGCAGGGCCCCTTTGCGCCGACCGAACACAACCTCGGCCTCTATCCGGTGGTGGACTCGATCAAGTGGCTCAAACGCCTGCTGGGGGCCGGGGTCAAGACCATCCAGCTGCGGATCAAGAATCTGCCCGCCACAGAGGTGGCGCCGGCCATTCGTGATGCGGTCGCGCTCGGTCGCCGCCATGGGGCGCGGCTCTTTATCAACGACTACTGGCAGCAGGCCATCGAGGCGGGTGCCTGGGGCGTGCATCTGGGGCAGGAGGATATGGAGACCGCCGATCTCGCCGCCATTCAGGCGGCGGGGCTGCGCCTTGGCATCTCCACCCACGGCTACTTCGAGCTGATGCGGGCGCGCGAGCTTGCCCCCTCCTATATCGCGCTGGGCCATATCTTCCCGACCAACACCAAGGCGATGCCTTCGCGCCCGCAGGGGCTGGTGCGGCTGCATCGCTACCGCGCCCTGATGGCGGACTGGCCCACGGTGGCCATCGGTGGCATCAGCGAGGAGCGGGTGGCGGCGGTCAAGGCAAGCGGGGTCGGCAGCATTGCGCTGGTCTCGGCCATCACGGCGAGCGATGACTGGCAGGGCGCGACCGAGCGGCTGCTCGCTGCCGTGGGGGCGGGGGATGAACCGCGCTCGGCCTGCGTGATACGGGAGGCAGAACATGCGCTCTGATGCCGCTTCTCTCAGTGACAAAGAGTATCTGCGCTACGGCCGCCAGCTGATGCTGGCGGAAGTGGGGGAAGCAGGTCAGGCGCGGCTGAAAGATAAATCCGTGCTGATCGTGGGCCTCGGCGGGCTCGGCTCGCCGCTCGCCCTCTATCTGGCCGGGGCCGGGGTGGGCACCTTGTGGCTCGCCGATGGTGACACGGTGGATTCCAGCAACCTGCCGCGCCAGATCCTGTTCGATAGCGAGGCGGTCAACCACTCCAAGGCGGAGCTGGCCCGCGAGCGCTTGGCCGCCCACAACCCGCTGGTGGAGCTGATTGCCATCAATCAGCGGCTCGATGCTGCCAGCCTGCCGGCGTTTGTGGCCGAGGTGGATCTGGTGATCGACTGCTGCGACAACCTCGCCACCCGCCAGGCCATCAACGCTGCCTGCGTGGCCCAGGGCAAGCCCTGGGTCTGTGCCGCCGCAGTGGGCTGGCAGGGGCAGCTGATGGTGCGCACCAGCAGCGATCACGCCTGCTACGCCTGCCTCTACCCGGCGGATACCGAAATCAAAGAGAGCTGCCAGAGCAGCGGCGTCACCGGCCCCCTGGTCGGGGTGATGGGCTCTTTGCAGGCGCTGGAGGCACTGAAACTGCTGCTCGGGATGCCGAGCCCGGTGGCGGGCACATTGCGCCGGTTCGATGCGTTGACCCATCAGTGGCAGACCCTCACGCTGGCTCCCGACCCCGATTGCCCGGTTTGCGGCAGCACCCACCCGGCTCAGGAGAATTAACCATGAAGATCCGATTGAACGATATCGAGCTGACGCTGCCCACCGGCCAGCGCCTGACTGAGCTGCTGGCGGTGCAGGAGATTCCCCCTCAGGGGGTAGCGGTGGCCCTCAACGGCGCCGTGCTGCCCCGTGGCCGCTGGGCCGAGACCCGTCTCAATGACGGGGACGAACTCCACCTCTTCACCGCCATTGCCGGAGGCTGACCCATGATGCTCGCAGTCCCATCTTCGCGTGTTCTGCCTTGCGGCGGCACTTCATCTCTTCTTACCACTGTGGCGGGAGGCTGACATGCTCAAGATTGCCGATCACACCTTCTCATCGCGCCTCTTTACCGGCACCGGCAAGTTTGCCCGCCCGGAACTGATGGCCGCCGCCATCGAGGCGAGCGGCTCCCAGCTGGTCACCATGGCCATCAAGCGGCTCGAACCGGGCAAGGCCCACGACGATATCCTCACGCCCCTTCGGAAACTCGGGGTCAAGCTGCTGCCCAACACCTCGGGGGCCAAGACCGCCGCCGAGGCGGTATTTGCCGCCCACCTCGCCCGCGAGGCGCTGGGGACGAACTGGCTGAAGCTGGAGATCCACCCCGATCCCCGCTACCTGCTGCCAGACCCCATCGAGACGCTCAAAGCCGCCGAGCAGCTGGTGAAAGAGGGCTTTGTGGTGCTGCCCTACTGCGGTGCCGACCCCGTGCTGTGCAAACGGCTCGAAGAGGTGGGTTGCGCCGCCGTGATGCCGCTGGGCGCCCCCATCGGTTCCAATCAGGGGCTGGTGACCCGGGAGTTTCTCTCCATCATCGTCGAGCAGGCCAATGTGCCCGTGGTGGTGGATGCGGGGATCGGTGCGCCAAGCCACGCCGCGGCCGCCTTTGAGCTGGGGGCCGATGCCGTGCTGGTCAACACCGCCATCGCGGTGAGCGGCGACCCGGTCGCCATGGGCCGCGCCTTTGCGCTGGCCTGCACTGCCGGGCGCAGCGCCTATGAAGCCGGTCTCGGCGCCCGCGCCCTGCAGGCCCAAGCCTCCAGCCCGCTTACCGATTTTCTGGGGGCGCTATGAGTCAGCATGCCAATGACCCCACCCCGACCCTCCCCTTGCCAGGGGAGGGAGTGTCGACTCCGCCCTCTTGTGAAGTAGGAGATCGGGGGGGCGGATTAACACCTCCCCCTTGTGAAGGGGGAGGCCGGGAGGGGGTTGAGAGAAAGTCGGAGAGTTTTCTCGATAGTTGGCAGGAGCTGGAGTGGGACGATATCGGCATGCAGATCCGTGCCAAGACTGCCGCCGATGTAGAGCGGGCGCTGACTACCTCCCGCCGCACCCTGGCCGACTTTATGGCGCTGATCTCCCCGGCCGCCGAGGCGTATTTGCCGCAGATGGCGGCCGAGGCCGAGCAGCTCACCCGCCAGCGCTTTGGCAACACCATCGGCTTCTATGTGCCGCTCTATCTGTCGAACCTCTGTGCCAACGACTGCACCTACTGCGGCTTCTCCATGAGCAACCGCCTCAAGCGCAAGACCTTGAATGCAGAGGAGATTGAGCGCGAGTGTCTGGCCATCAAGGCGCGCGGTTTTGACAGCGTGCTGCTGGTGACCGGCGAGCACGAGCACAAGGTGGGGCTCGCCTATTTTCGGCAGGTGTTGCCCATCATCCGCCGTCACTTCAGCACGGTGGGGATGGAGGTGCAGCCCTTGTCCGAGGCCGAATACGCCGAGCTGAAAACCCTCGGCCTCGATTCGGTCATGGTCTATCAGGAGACCTACCACGCCCCCACCTATGCCCGCCATCACCTGCGCGGCAACAAGCAGGACATCGCATGGCGCCTCGCCACGCCGGATCGGCTGGGCCGCGCCGGTATCGACAAGATAGGGTTGGGGGCGCTGATCGGTCTCTCCTCGGACTGGCGTGCCGACAGCTACTTCGTCGCCGAGCACCTCGCCTGGCTTGAACGCCACCACTGGCAGAGCCGCTACTCGCTCTCCTTCCCGCGCCTGCGCCCCTGCACCGGGGGGTTGGAGCCGGAGGTTGTGATGTCGGATCGCCAGCTGGCCCAGCTTATCTGCGCCTGGCGCCTCTTCTCGCCGACCCTGGACTTGTCCCTCTCCACCCGCGAGTCGGCCACCTTTCGCAACGGCGCGGTGCGCCTTGGCATCACCCAGATGTCGGCCGAGTCGCGCACCCAGCCGGGTGGCTATGCCGAGGGGGATAAAGAGGAGCTGGAGCAGTTCGCCATCCACGACGACCGCCCGGTGGGGGAAGTGGCCGCCGCCGTGCGGCAGGCAGGGTTGCAACCGGTGTTCAAGGACTGGGAGCCGTTTTTGGGTCGCTAACGACGTTTACACCTGTGATAACAGACAGCAGCAAGCAGATCGGAGGGCAGATCCCCGCCACTGCTTGCCGCTTTGCTTTGCCTGCGGCCACAGGATTGTCTCTCTGGTGTAACGATGGCTCTTGATATCGTTTCACCAATGCTGGAGTTGTGTAGAGGTATTGCTATTAAATATCTAAAATAACCCGATGTGCTGTAAGTAACTATCCAAAGCCAGCCTTTTGGATAGGTTGCGGTTAATAAGTCCTCTAGTCGATATAATAATGGCTGATTAAATGTGGTCAGACCATGCTTTTTATTCTTTGCAAGAATGCCATTACAATTTCTTTGTTATTTTCTTTCCATAGCTCAATTCCCTTTAAAAAAAGCTCAAATTCTGAAACATTAGTGTCGGTACTCATGTTTTTGAAAAAGTCATGATGGTCATTACCTTGTGCCTTGCGTAAGGCTCCTAATATAGCCATCTTATTTTCGAACAAATTAATGTAGTCAGCATTTTTTATATTTATAATGTTAATTACTTCTTCTTCTGGAGAGTCTTTGCCTGGCAGCGATATAGAAACAGCAGATACATCCTGAGGTATTCCATCCTTACCTTCTTGATTTATATCGGCATCATAACATAAAACGAAATCGATACTGTCCGTGTTCAATATTCGTTTATATATCTGCGATAGATCTGACTCCCCATTTTTTGCTGTTAATATATATATGTCTCTAGTGGGGTGTAGTTCTGATTTAAATATCATATTGTGCAAAAATAATTTTGCTTTATTATCTTCAACTATGAAAATTATTGGTGATTTAGTTTTTAAACCCAGCTCAAAAACTTGGGGATCTGTATGTGTACCATCAAAAAACAAGAACTCTTCGCCATTCAATTTCTCGACCCTGAGGGTGGTGCCTATAGATAGTTTGTATACAATGTCTCTTGAGTGTGTTGCTATGATCGTCTGGCGGGTAGAGTAATCAACTATGCTGACTATCAAGTCAATAAGGCGTTGTTGAGCGCTTGGGTATAAATAGGTTTCCGGTTCATCGATGACAATATGCTTATCTTCGAGTTTAAATACGATATACCAATAAAGTAATATGCAGTAAATCTCACCATGCGATAGAGTGTAAATATCCCTAATGCCATTAGTATCCTCTGCTTTTATAAATATAATCTCTTCTTCAAAGCTATCTATTTCGTATACCGATATGTTAAGGAATGTTGAGGATAAAACATAATTTATTCCAGATAATGCATCATCATCAAAAATAGTAGGGTGATATTGTAGTAGAGTCTCAGCTAATAATTCTTTATTTTCTTGTGGAAGATATAAGGTACATTTTGATTTTGTATCAACTACAGTATCAGATGGTGAAATGTAACAAAACAACTTACCGTGACTTATGTCAATAGTATTGTTTAAAAACGTTAAACCCTGTGTTTCCTCACCGATACTGTCACTAATTGTTTTTAAGAAATTTGTTTTTCCTGAACCATTTATTCCATATATTAGAAGTGATGATTTTATTTTCACTTCTTGGGCTGGAAATATCTCAGATGTGCAAGATATTTTAGTTATCCCAACATTTCCTTTGGAGTGGAAAACTTTATTATATTTTTTTTCAAGCTCAGCTTTCCTCATCTCCATTATAAATCCCCCCAGCCGTAATCTATTAATATATCATGTATATTTATGCTGTTTTCTTGATCGTAACGATATGTTTCGATCAAGTTTATAGTTTTTTTAGTACGCCTGAATATACTGTTTGGTAAGCAGTCCGGTACAACTTCAAATGCAATGTAATGTATGAAGAAATGACGGTATATAATTGATTTGGAGTCATTGACTCCGGTGCTCAATCGGGTTATATATTCTTTTGCTAGGTAGTCTCTTAAGCGATAGTTACTTAAGATAGAATTTCTAGATTTAACTATTTTTTCATGTGTTGCTAAAATTTCAGTTAGCTCAGATTTCGTTCCGTCAAATGATGCCGCAATGAAAATGAGTAATGAGAAAAGAGAAGGTTTATTTAACTTTACTTTCCCCAGTTCTTTTATAGATGAACTTATTATACTTAATGAATCCTCAGTCCTCTCTAAGCTCAATTGAGTGAATCCTTCACTACCTCTATATTTTTCTGTCAATTCGGCATCATTTATTTTCTTACTAATGCTATTTCTATCTAGACAATATAATACGCGAGATATTACATCATGGTATGCAAGTCTTGTATTGTTAAAGCCTATGGAGTTAATATTTAAATTATACATATCCTCCATGTCGTCAACAAGTTTTTTCGTCGAGCTTCTTGCTTGACCAAAAAAAGTATTTCTTTTTTCAGCTGATGTTAGACTGACATTCTGGTTTAATCTAAAAAATAGTTCGAAGGGTTCGGATTCCTCATATTCTTGTATGACAAATATACGAAGGACAAATCGATGAAAATCTTTCTGTGCCATACGTGGGAATTGATCGAAATACAATCCATCGAGTTCGATAAGATGTTCGCTTTTGGGGGACAGTCTCCCATTAAATCTGAATTTGTTATTGTAGAAATCCTCGATTGCGCGTAGACGCTGATGACCATCTAGAACTTCTTTTGGTTCACCATAGTCTTTCTTTATTAAGAAAATAGGTGGTATTTCCCATTTTCTCATTATGGTATCTATTAAAAGTTGTTTTTTAGATATATTCCAAACGTCACCGCGCTGAAACTCAGGGTCTAGATCGATATCCTTATCCTCGAGTTGATATAAGATAGACCGAACATCAGGAAATACTGGTTCAAGTATCATTAGTTATCCCTTATTTTACCATTAAGTGACATTATAATGTGAGTTTGTTTACCGAACAATAAGTTATGGGGTTTCATGCCTCGATGGGTTGAAAAAGTCATTGTCTGTTAGCAATATCTATCGTCTTCAATGCAGGGCGCCTAAGTCGCTAATCAACAGAAGTTTTCGTCGACAGAGTTCCACCGCTGAGGCCTCACTTTGTGACAAAGGGGGGGCTAATGCTTTCGTTGGCTAGCGTTCATCGTTAGTTATTGATGTCACAGGTCAGTTTAATTTCCTATCGCTGGGCAAAAGCGAATAGATATGCGCATCAAGAGGCTGGCCATGAAGAAAGATGCGATTCCTTGCCCGGCACTCAACGGTTGCCCCTGCGGCGATGGCAATCGCTTCGCTGGCGTTGTTGCCAACCCCCACCACGATCTCCAGCCGAAACAGTCCCAACTGTTGAAAGCCGAAATCACGCAGCAGGGCGACCGCCTGTCGGGCGATGCCGCAGCCCTGGCGGGATTGCCGCACCCAGTAACCGATATTGCCGTAGCGGTGATGGGGCGACAGCTGGTTGATACCAGCCCCACCCAAGAGCTGGCCGGTAGCGGCGCAGAAAATGCCCATATCAAAGGCGCGTCCCGCCGCGCGATCCTGATCGCAGGCGGCAAACCAGGCCAGCGCCTGCTCCCGGTTGAACGAGGGAGTGCACCAGCTCATCCAGCTGCCGACCGTCTCGATGGATTGGTGGGCCGCGCGGACAAACTCGTCGGCATCGCCCGCTTCGAAGGGGCGGATCACGATATTGGCATTGGCAAGGTGCTGGAATGTCATCACTTGTCCTGCTTTTTCATCTGGATGATTGGTCAGGACTTTTCGGTGGCAATTCGCTTAAGCCCCATACCAAGACTGGCAGGCGCCGTGAGCGAGAAACCGAATTGTTGATAGAGCCGGTACGCCTCCCCATCTGCCAGCAAGCTGACATAGCCTGACTCCGGTACCTCGCGGGCGATATAGTCGGCGATCTCCGTCATGATCTTTTTGCCTACCCCTTGACCCTGATATTCAGGCAGCACAGCAATATCAACCACTTGATAAAATGTCCCGCCATCTCCGATGATGCGGCCCATGCCGATGGCGGTCTGGCCGCAAAACACCTGGACGGCAAACAGCGTATTGGGCAGACCACGCTCTGCGGCTTCAAGCGTCTTTGGGCTGAGCCCGGCTGCGGTTCGAAGATAGCGATAGGTTTCGACGGGCGGTGTTGAGTGGACGACAGTGAAAGCGGGTGTGGTCATGTTGATAACTCCAGTGGGACCTGATTGTTTTAAATTCCATGTAACGCACTGATCTGGTGATGGATCCGTGCTCTCCAGGGCTGTAGGGGGAGGTTCTCCCGATGCCTCCAGGTGGGCGGCCATCACCCCGCCCTCTCCAACTCGTCCATTTCCCCGCCGCTTATCAGAGGCAGATGGCGGCTGATCCGCTCCACCGGCCAGTCCCACCAGGCGAGGGCGTTGAGACGGGCGATGGTGTCGTCGTCGAAGCGATAGCGGATCACCTTGGCGGGGTTGCCGCCGACCACGGCGTAGTCGGGCACGTCCGTGGTGACCACGGAGCGGGCGGCGATGATGGCGCCGTTGCCGACTTTGACCCCTGGCATGATCAGGGCCTCATAGCCAATCCAGACATCGTTGCCGATGACGGTATCGCCCTTGTAGGGGAGGCTGCCCGGGGCGGGGGCGGCGCTCTCCCAGCCGTTGCCGAAGATAAAGAAGGGGTAGGTGGAGAAGCCGGAGGTCTGGTGGTTGGCGCCGTTCATGATGAACTTGACCCCGCGGGCGATGGCGCAGAACTTGCCGATGATGAGCTTGTCGCCGATGAAGGGGAAGTGGTAGAGGACGTTGCGCTCGAAGCCCGCCGCATCCTCCGGGTCGTCGTAATAGGTGTAGTCACCCACCTCGATATTGGGTCCCTTGATGGTGTTCTTGATAAAGCACACCTGGGGGAAGCCGTTCATGGGGTGGGGGTTGGCGGGATCGGGTCCGTGCATGGGGGGCTCCTCTGGGGTCCGGGCTCTGGCTACCCTAACGGAATCGGGTGGAGCCTTGCCACCCTTTTGTGCCCTCCGCTTCGCCAGTCTCTGTCGCCCCCTGCCCATGTGCGCATCGACCCGGGGCGGGTTTGTCTCTAGCATGGAAGGGCGGCGGAGTCTGGCTCCGTCAAAATGGATGATGGACGAAGTGCGCCTTGCACACTTCTGGCGGAGAGAAAAGATGAAGCTGCGTTCCTTGTTGATGGTGGGTGCCCTGCTGCTGGGCGGATGTGCGGTCAATCCCTATGGGGGGACGCCTGCGCCGGTCGGCGAGCCGGACAAGCCGGTGACCAAACCAGAGAAACCCGTGGCCGAGCCTGACAAGGCCGAGCCGGTGCCTGCTCCCAAACCCGTGGCACCGACGGGGCTGGCGGTCGCCCTGGCCGATGACTTCCTGAAGGCTG
>NZ_CAWMFQ010000245.1:0-10496 GCF_963866995.1 Aeromonas sp. ZOR0002
CCGATGGTAGTGTGGCATTCGCCATGCGAGAGTAGGACACTGTCAGGCACCTATTCAGAAGAGGCCTCCCATGCGGGAGGCCTTTTTGCATTTCTGTCCCCTCGCTTCAATTCCCTGCTTCTATTTCAGTAAAAATGCTGGGCTATCAAGGGATTGCTCGTTACTCTTTAGCCGTTGCCCGATGAACACGTGATGCTGCCTGCGAGGTATTGATGGCTACGTTGAAGGAAATTGCACAGGAGGCGGGGGTATCGCTTGCTACCGTATCCCGTGTGCTGAACGAGGATCCCAGCCTGAGCGTCAAGGACGAGACCAGGCAGAAGATCTTCGAGATTGCCGAGCGGCTGGAGTACAAGACCAGCAGCGCCCGCAAAGGGGTGCACAAGAGCAAGCTGCAGCTCCTGGCTGTCTACGCCTATCCCCAGAGCACCGAGGTCAACGATCCCTATTACCTCGCCATCCGCTACGGCATCGAGACCCAGTGCACCCGCCTCAACATCGAGCTGGCCCACTGTTACAACGGTGCCGAGGGGCGTGAGCTCTCTGCCGTCGATGGCATCCTGGTCATCGGCCATCTGCCGGAAGAACGGCTGGCCGTGCTGCGCGGCCTGTCTGCCCAGCTGGTGTTCGTGGATTGCCGCTCCCAGGGCGATTTTGACTCGATTGACGTGGATCTGGCACTCATCAGCCAGCAGGTCGTCGATTACTTTATCGCGCAGGGGCATCAGCGCATCGGTTATATCGGTGGCCAGGATGAGAATCCGGATCTGCGCGAACTGGCCTTCCGGGATTATGGCCAGCGGTTGGGGGTGGTGCAGGAGAGCGATCTCTATCGCGGCGACTTCTCCAGCGCCTCCGGCTACCAGTTGGCGAAGGAGATGCTGGCAGGGGATTGGCCCAAGGCGCTGTTCGTCGCCTCCGACTCCATCGCCATCGGTGTTCTGCGTGCCATTCATGAGAAGGGACTGGCGATTCCCCAGCAGATCGAGCTTATCAGCGTCAACGATATTCCAACCGCCAAGTTCACCTTCCCGCCGCTCTCTACGGTGCGGATCCACTCCGAGTTGATGGGCTCCCAGGGGGTCAATTTGCTGGTTGAACGGCAGCGTGACGATCGTGATATTCCACTCCGGGTGTTGGTACCGAGCAAGTTGACCCTGCGTGGCACCACTCGCTAATTTTAGTAAAATAATCTGCTTTTTAGTCGCGCCATCTTGCGGTGGTGCGACACCTCTCTCAAGCAAACCTCTTTCCCATATCATCCAGCAACATCATATAATATTGTTTTATAATTGATTTTATTGATAATCAGCCAACTCTTATCAACATCCATGCCACTCCTCCATATCTTGCCTTCCTTTATCTCCCGCCTCTGATCTCGCTCACAAAACCATCTGTTCATTGTGATCAGGTTAAAACTTTACCAACCCAAAGCTGATATTTAGTAAATGTTTATCTAAGGTTTACCCAGTTAACGTTGCCTTGTTCCGGGAGGACATGTGAATAACTGGGAAAACGTCCAATTCGTTGGTGAAAACAGGCTGGCCCCGCGTGCCTACTTCTTCTCTTATGCCGACCACGCGCTGGCGGCCACCATGCAGCGCGAGCTGAGCCGCCGTTTTCTGAGCCTTAGCGGCCAGTGGCAGTTCCACTACTTCGACCACCCCCTGCAGGTGCCGGAGGCCTTCTATCACAGCCCCATGAGCGAGTGGGGCCAGATCACCGTGCCCAACATGTGGCAGATGGAAGGACATGGCCAGCTGCAGTACACCGACGAAGGTTTTCCCTTCCCCATCGATGTGCCCTTCGTGCCGACCAACAACCCCACCGGTGCCTATCAGCGCAGCTTCACGCTGAGCACGGCCTGGGACGGCGAGCAGGTGATCATCAAGTTTGACGGGGTGGAGACCTACTTCGAGGTCTATGTGAACGGCCACTACGTCGGCTTCAGCAAGGGCAGCCGTCTCACCGCCGAGTTCGATATCAGTGCCTACGCCAAGGTTGGCGAGAACCTGCTGTCAGTGCGGGTGATGCAGTGGGCTGACTCCACCTATATCGAAGATCAGGACATGTGGTGGATGGCGGGGATCTTCCGCGACGTCTATCTGGTGGGCAAACCGGCCGCCCATGTGCAGGATTTCTTCATCCGCACCGCGCTGGCCGATGACAATCAAAGTGCCACCCTGAGCTGCGATATCCAGCTTGAAAATCTGGGGGCGCCCGCCCGTGATCACCGTCTGGTCTGGTCGCTGCTGGATCAGGGCAGCGAGATCGCCAGCGGCTCCCTCGATCATCTCGCCATCGACGGCAACTGTGATTGCCGCTTCACGCTGGATCTGGCCAATCCACATCTGTGGAGCGCCGAAGATCCTTACCTCTACCAGCTGCAACTCTCCCTCTACAACGGTCAGGGTGAGCTGCTGGAAGTGATCCCGCAGCGGGTCGGGGTGCGTGACATCAAGGTCAAGGATGGCCTCTTCTACGTCAACGGCCACTACCTCAAGCTGCACGGGGTGAACCGTCACGACAACGACCACCTCAAGAGCCGCGCGGTCGGCATGGATCGTGTTGAACGCGATATCGTGTTGATGAAGCAGCACAACCTCAACTCGGTGCGCACAGCCCACTATCCGAACGACCCGCGCTTCTACGAGCTGTGCGACCAGTACGGCCTGTTCGTGATGGCGGAGACCGACGTGGAGACCCACGGTTTTGCCAACGTTGGCGATCTTAGCCGCATCACCGACGATCCCTTCTGGGAGCCGGTGTTCGTGGATCGCATCGAGCGCCATGTGCACGCCCAGAAGAACCACCCCTCCATCATCATCTGGTCGCTCGGCAACGAATCCGGCTACGGCTGCAACATCAGAGCAATGTACCAGCGCTGCAAGGCGATCGACCCGACCCGGCTGGTGCACTACGAAGAGGATCGCGATGCCGAGGTGGTGGATGTGGTCAGTACCATGTATTCCCGCGTCTCCCAGATGAACTGCTTCGGCGAGTTCCCGATGGCGAAGCCGCGCATCCTCTGCGAATACGCCCACGCCATGGGCAACGGACCGGGTGGCCTCAGCGAATACCAGCAGGTGTTCGACCGCCATCCCCACATTCAGGGTCACTACATCTGGGAGTGGTGCGATCACGGTATTCTGGATCAGGACGAGCAGGGCCGCCCCGTCTACAAGTACGGCGGCGACTACGGCGACTATCCCAACAACTACAACTTCTGCATGGATGGCCTCATCTATCCGGATCAGACTCCGGGGCCGGGCCTGCGCGAATACAAGCAGGTGATCTGCCCGGTCAAGGTGCGGGCAGTGGATTTGGCGAGCGGCAAGCTGGCGGTGGAAAACCGCTACTGGTTCTCCACTCTCGACGATATCCGCCTGCTGGTCGAGGTGAAGGCCGAGGGCGAACTGCTGGCCAGCCAGCAAATCCGGCTGGAAGGGGTGGCCCCCGGTGCCACCACAGATCTGCAACTCGAACTGCCATCCCTCGATGGGCGGGAAACCTTCGTTCAGCTGCGGGTTATCAAGGCCAGTGCCACCCGTTACAGCGCGGCGGAGCACGAGCTGGGCCAGTACCAGTTCCGGCTGAAAGAGTCGACTCGCCAGCTGCAGCCCTTTGCCAATCCCAACGCCACTCCGTTGCAGATTGCCGACGAGCGTCTCGGTCTGACCTTGATCGGCAGCGGCTTTGCCCTGCGTTTCTCGCGCCTCGACGGCAAGCTGGTGAGCTGGCAGCAGGATGGTATCGAGCTGATTGAGCGCTCGCCGCGCCTCACCTTCTTCAAGCCGATGATCGACAACCACAAGCAGGAGTACGAGAGCCTGTGGCACCCGAACCACCTGCAGATCATGCAGGAGCACTTCCGCACTCTGAGCTGGCGTCAGCTGGGCGAGGCGGTCGAGGTGACGGTCGAGAGTCTGATCGCGCCGCCGGTGTTCGACTTCGGCATGCGCTGCCGCTACGTCTATACCCTGAGCCCGAACGGCCAGCTGCACGTGGCTCTGTCCGGCCAGCCCTACGGCGGTTATGACGACATCATCCCCAAGATCGGCTTCGAGCTGGGCATTCGTCAGGATCTCGACCGGGTGCACTACTACGGCATGGGGCCGGGTGAAAACTATCAGGACAGCCGCCAGAGCAACTGGATCGACAGCTTCCAGAGCACAGTCGGCGAGATGTGGGAGCACTACCCCTTCCCGCAGGACAACGGCAACCGCCAGCAGGTGCGCTGGGCGACCCTGACCAACCGTCACGGCGCCGGTCTTTACGTGCGGCCAAATGCCCCCATCAACCTGAGCGTCTGGCCCTACAGCTGGGAGCATATCCACGCGGTGCAGCACATCAACGAGCTGGAACCGAGCGGTTATCTCACCCTCAATCTGGATCACAAGGTGCTGGGGCTGGGCTCCAACTCCTGGGGCTCCGAGGTGCTGGACTCCTGGCGGGTGCGCTTCGAGCCGTTCAGCTTTGGTCTGACCCTGCTGCCCATCGCCCGTGGCAACCTCAATCCGGCTGCGTTGGCCGGGCTCGATCTCACCATCAACGGCGGGAGGAACCTCGCATGATCACCCTGGACAACCTGACCCTGTTCAAAAACATCTACCGGGAGGGCAAGAAGTGGGGCCGCTGCGTGGAGGCCATCAACAACCTGCCGAACCTCAAGCCCGGCATCTGCCACTCCATCGGTGACTCCCTCACCTACCGCTTGCAGGAGGGGGCCAGTCCGGCCACCTCACTGTTCGAGGGGCAGCGCCGCTACTTCGACGTCCATTACTACCTGGAAGGGGAAGAGACGGTGGAGTGGGCTGCCAAGAGCGAGTTGGCGGTCGAGCAGGCCTATGACGACACCACAGACCGCGAGTGGCTGGCAGGCGAGGTGCGTGAGTGCCAGAAAGTCGGCAACGGTCAGGTGGTGATCTTCGAGAACGACGAGGCCTACCGTTTCGCCGGCGACGGGCCGGTGCGCAAGGTGATCATCAAGGTCACCGTCGAAGGCGGCTACTTCAAAAACAAATAACAAGCCGCCGGTTCTGCACCGACAAACGCCGGAAGGGCGGGGCTCACCCTACAAATCATGCCCCGCCCTTTCGCTGAGATAACTACAGGTCTGGAGATGTCCCATGTCTGATTCCAAACGCAATACGATAGGCAAGTTTGGTCTGCTGTCGCTCACCTTCGCGGCGGTATTCAGCTTCAACAACGTCATCAACAACAACATCGAGATCGGTCTGGCCTCGGCCCCGATGTTCTTTCTGGCCACCATTTTTTACTTCATTCCATTCTGTCTGATCATTGCGGAGTTCGTGTCACTGAATAAGAACTCCGAAGCGGGGGTTTATGCCTGGGTGAAGAGCTCCCTCGGCGGTCGCTGGGCCTTTATCTCCGCCTACACCTACTGGTTTGTGAACCTCTTCTTCTTCACCTCGCTGCTGCCGCGGGTCATCGCCTACGCCTCCTATGCCTTCCTCGGTTACGAGTACATTCTCACCCCGGTGGCGACCACGGCATTGAGCATGGTGCTGTTTGCCTTTGCCACCTACGTCTCCACCAACGGCGCAAAGATGCTCGGCCCCATCACCTCGGTGACCTCGTCCCTGATGCTGCTGCTGACCCTCTCCTACATTCTGCTGGCAGGTGCGGCACTGGTGGGCGGCGTGCAGCCGGCAGATCCCATCACGGTAGAGGCCATGGTCCCCGATTTCAGCTGGGCCTTCCTCGGCATCACTACCTGGATCTTTATGGCAGCCGGTGGCGCCGAGTCGGTGGCGGTCTACGTCAATGACGTGAAAGGTGGCTCCAAGTCCTTCGTGAAGGTGATCATCGTCGCCGGGATCTTTATCGGCGTGCTCTACTCCATTGCATCGCTGTTGATCAACGTGTTCGTCCCAAGCGGCACCCTGAAATATACCGGCGGCTCGGTGCAGGTGTTCGAGGGGCTGGCAGCCTACTTCGGCCTGCCGGAGATCCTGATGAACCGCTTCGTGGGTCTGGTCTCCTTCACCGCCATGTTCGGCTCCCTGCTGATGTGGACCGCGACCCCGGTGAAGATCTTCTTCTCCGAGATCCCGGCCGGCATTTTCGGCAAGAAGACGGTCGAGCTGAACGAGAACGGCGTGCCCGCCCGTGCAGCCTGGATCCAGTACCTCATCGTGCTGCCGCTGATGGTGATCCCGACTCTGGGCTCCAACACCGCGCAGGATCTGATGAACACCGTCATCAACATGACCGCTGCCGCCTCCATGCTGCCGCCGCTGTTCATCATGCTGGCCTACCTCAATCTGCGCCTGAAGCTCGACCACCTGCCGCGGGAGTTCAAGATGGGTTCGCGCACCACCGGCATCGCCGTGGTCTCGGTGCTGATCGTCCTCTTCTCGGTGGGCTTCCTCGCCTCCACCTTCCCGACCGGCGCCGACATCATGACCATCATCTTCTACAACGTCGGCGGGATCGTGATTTTCCTCGGCTTCGCCTGGTGGAAGTACAACCGCTACGAAGCCTCCCTCAGCGCCGAAGCGCGCGCGAAAGAGGCCCAGCCGACGGCGCAGGTCGTCATCCAGCCGTCATGACCCCATCAAACCGGGTGGCCGTTGGTCACCCGCAAACCGTTGAACCAGAAAAGGAAAAGTGCATGAGCGAGACGATCGAGTTTGCCGAATTCAAGCGGGTCGAGATGAAGGTGGGCAAGGTACTGGAGGTGGCGCGTCACCCCGGGGCCGACAAACTCTACATCGTCCAGATCGACGTAGGGGGCGAGCGGCCGCTGCAGACCGTCACCAGTCTGGTGCCCTACTACAGCGAAGAGGAGCTGATGGGCAGCGAGGTGGTGGTGCTGACCAACCTCAAGCCCACCAGGATGCGCGGCGAGCGATCCGAGTGCATGTTGCTCTGCGCCGAGACCCCGGACGAGAGCCAGAGTGTACTGTTGCAACCGCGGGTGCCGATGGCGCCGGGCACCCCGATCGTCTGACTGGTATTGCGAGCCGGTGCGGTGAGATTGCACCGGTTCACCAGCGAGGCCGTCCACGCGGCCCGCTCATAACAAGAGAGTAAAGGGCAGGGTCGACAGACCCTTGCCGAACACATCACAGAGTCACAGCGTTACCCGCAGGGAGCGCGAGTCCACTGGAGGACACCATGTCTGAATCCGTACGCGGCACCATAGGCAAGTTTGCCCTGTTGTCGATGACCTTTGCCGCCGTGTTCAACGTGCGCAACATCGTCAACAACAACATCGAGCTGGGGCTCAGTTCCGCCCCCATCTTCCTGCTGGCGACCCTCGTCTACTTCATCCCGTTCGTTTTCATCATCGCCGAGTTCGTCTCGGCCAACAAAAACTCCGAGTCGGGGATGTACGACTGGCTGAAAAAACCGCTCGGCACCCGGATGGCCTATCTGGGCTCGTTTCTCTACTGGTTCGTGAACCTGTTCTGGTTCGTCTCCCTGCTGCCCAACGTCATCGCCTACGCCTCCTACGCCATGCTGGGCTATGAGTACAGCTTCTCGCCCATGGTCACCTCAGTCATCTCCATCGTGCTGTTTGCGGCGGCGACCCACATCTCCACCAAGGGGGCGAGCTGGCTTGGCAAGATTGCCGAGATCGTGGCCTACGGGGTGTTTGCCCTGTTCGCCATCTATGTGCTGGGCGCCCTGATGGCCCTGAGTGGCGATCATGTGCCAGCCCAGCCCATCACGCTGGAGGCGATGACTCCCACCGTCAACTGGGCGACGCTCGGTATCATGTGCTGGATCTTCCAGGCGGCGGGCGGTGCCGAGACGGCGGCGGCCTACCTCAATGACGTGAAGGGGGGTCAGAAGTCCTTCATCAAGGTGATCATCAGCGCCGGTATCGTCATCGGTGCCATGTATGCCCTCGGTTCCCTGCTGGTGAACGTGTTCGTGCCGCGCGAGAGCCTCACCTACGCCGGCGGCATGGTGGAGATCTTCACCGGCATGGCGCAATATTTCGGGCTTTCCGAGGCGCTGGTGGGCCGCTTCGTCGGCGTGGTGCTGTTTATCGCCATGTTCGGCTCCATGATGATGTGGACCTCGGCGCCGGTGAAGATCCACTTCTCCGAGATCCCGCAGGGGGTTTACGGCGAGAAGACCACCCAGCTCAACGAGCACGGGGTGCCGGTGCGTGCCGCCTGGTGGCAGTTTGTCTTCGTGTTCGTGATGCTGGTGGTCAATGGCTTCGGCTCGGAATCGGTGCAGCAGATGATGAACACCGCCATCAACCTCACCGCCGGTACCGCCATGCTGCCGCCGATCTTCATCATGGTGGCCTACTTCGTGTTCCGCTGGAAACATGACGACACCCCCCGCGAGTTCCGCATGGGGTCGCGCACCTTCGGGATGGCGGTGGTGTCGGTGCTGATCGCCATCTTCGTGGTGAGCATGAGCGCCTCCGCCTTCCCGGCCGGGGTGGATCTGGTGCGCGCCTTCTTCATCAACGTCTTCATGACCGCGGTCTTCTCGGCGCTGGCCTACTGGTGGATCTCCCGCTTCGAGAAGCGCCAAGCCCGCAAGTCAGGTAGCAACGAGAAGAAAGCGGGCAGCGGCACCCTGGCCAGCCAGCGCTGACCGGCATGTGGCAAACAGGAGACGGGCGACCAGGGTCGCCCGTTTTTTATTGGCCGGATCCGGGGCCGGAGGGGCAAACTCGTTTAGTTTTGCTGTGAGAATGTGCTTTATCGTTTAACAAAATGAAACAAATGAGGCTGCCGCTCAACTTTGCACCACAGGGTGTTCGGGGTAAGCTTGTCCCTTCGTATCCGGGGTCGCCGTCTGATGACGCCTTCCCCGTGCCCTGTCGTCCCCATCCCGTGCGGGACGCGCTTTCTCTGGAGACTCCCCGTGCGTCTGGATCCTTTTACCTCTGTGCTGATTGCCGTGGTGGCCCTGGCCTCCTTCTTCCCCTGCGAGGGACAGGTGGCCGTCTGGTTCGGTCTGCTGACCAAGCTGGCGGTGGCGCTCTTGTTCTTCATGCATGGTGCCAAGCTGTCGCGCCAGAACCTGCTGGCGGGCCTCGGCCACTGGCGGCTGCACCTGGTGGTGATGGCCAGCACCTTCCTGCTCTTCCCGCTGCTGGGGCTGCTGCTCACGCCCCTGGTGCCCCAGTGGCTGAGCCCGGCCATCTATCTCGGCTTCTTGTATCTGTGCGCCCTGCCCGCCACCGTGCAGTCGGCCATCGCCTTCACCTCCATGGCCGGGGGCAATGTGTCGGCGGCGGTGTGCAGCGCCTCGGCCTCCAGCATCCTCGGCATCTTCCTCTCGCCGGTGCTGGTGGGGCTGATGATCAATGTGCAGGGGGAGGGGGTCGATACCTGGCACTCCATTCAGGCCATCATGGTGCAGCTGATGTTGCCCTTCGTGGTGGGCCACCTGTCGCGCCCCCTCATCGGTCGCTGGGTTGACAGCCACCGGCCGCTCATTGGCAAGCTGGATCAAAGCTCCATCCTGCTGGTGGTCTACGTGGCCTTCAGCGAGGCGGTGGTGCAGGGGATCTGGCACCAGGTCGGCTGGTACGATCTCGCCAGCATCGTGCTGCTGAGTTGCGTGCTGCTGGCACTGGTGCTGGGGTGGAACATCTGGATCAGTCGCCGCCTCGGTTTCAACAGGGCGGACGAGATCACCATCGTCTTCTGCGGCTCCAAAAAGAGCCTGGCCAACGGGGTGCCCATGGCCAACGTCATGTTCCCGGCCGCCAGCGTCGGTGTCATGGTGCTGCCGCTGATGATCTTCCACCAGATCCAGCTGATGGTGTGCGCCGTGCTGGCCCGCCGCTACCGCGAGCAGGAGGCGGTGCCCCAGGTTCAGGAGGGGTAAGCGGTCCGGATAAAGAAGAGGGAGGCCATGGGCCTCCCTCTTTCGTTTGCCGCGTCGTCAGCGTTTGCGCCAGACGGTGAGCTGGGCCACCGTGTGCTGGTACTTGCGGGCGGTCTCGCGGATGACGAAGGGGACGTCCCTCGGGGGCATGTGCTCCTCGAACTCCTCCGCCAGCAGCCGTTGCAGCGCCTGATAGGTGCCGAGGGCCTCGCCGTTTTCCCGGATGCCGCCGAGCCAGTTGGCCTTGGGGGTGTAGTCGGTCAGCCAGGTGTAGGGGCTGGTGAGCACCAGCAGGCCGCCGCTGCGAAGGCGCGGCGCAATGTCCCGCAGGAAGCGGGCAGGTTCCCGCAGCCGGTCGATCAGGTTGGAGGCGAGCACCAGATCGTAGTCGCCGTACTTGGGCTTGAGGTTGCAGGCATCCCCCTGGCTGAAGTGGACCCGCTCGCTCTGCTCGCGACCAAGCTCGTGGCGGGAGAGGCGCGCCTCGCAATATTCCACCAGATCCCCTTCCACCGGCACCGCATAGCGGAAGCTGTCCTGTCTTGCCAGGGTCAGGGCCACGTCGATGAAGCGGGCCGAGTAGTCCACCCCGTCCACGTGGGCGAAGCGGCGAGCCAGTTCGAAGCTGGCGCGGCCGGTGGCGCAGCCGATGGCGAGCGCCC
>NZ_CAWMFQ010000245.1:10549-12640 GCF_963866995.1 Aeromonas sp. ZOR0002
CTGGCAAGACCGGCCAGAGCCTCGGCGTAGTTGGCGACCCCGAAGTGGCTCGGACCGTACTGGAAGTCGAGATACTGGGCGACGAGCGTGTCGGTTTCATAAGGGTTCACGATGACGGGCTCCTGATGGCGTGAGACCAGGTAGCGGAAGCCCGCGTGCTGGAAGAAGTGGCGACGGAAGGCGTAGCGGGAGGATTTGAGTGCCTCGTTGCCGGTGCTGATCCAGCTCCCGCCCTTGATGAGGGTGTGCTTGCCGTCGAAGGTGGGGGTAGAGAAGTCGTCGTAGAGGGGATGCACCTTGAACCCCTCGAAGCCGTCGATGGCGGTGCTGGTCCACTGCCAGACGTTGCCCACCAGATCGAAGAAGCTGCCCTGGGGGCAGGCATCCACCGGGCAGGAGGAGGCGAAGCGGGCCAGGTTGATGTTGCCGGGGGCCTCCATCCAGTCCGGCTGATCGCCGGCCAGTTGCTCCCGTAGCAGCATCCACTCCCCCTCGCTTGGCAACTGGATGGGCAGGCCGGTCTGATCCGCCTTCCAGCGGCAGAAGGCGGCGGCCTCCAGCTGGTTCACCTCCACCGGCCAGTCCCAGGGCATGGGGACCTGCTCGGTCATCAGCCGCAGTTGCAACTGCTCGGGTTCATTGGGATCGCCGACCCAGAAGGTGGGCATGCGGGCGTTGGCATACTGGCGCCAGCCCCGGCCCTCGTCGTCCCACCAGGCGGGCGCTTCATATCCGCCCGCCTGCACGAAGGCCAGGTATTCGGCGTTGCTCACCAGCATGCGACTGGCCTGGAAGGGGGCCAGCTCGATGTGGCGCTCGCCGTATTCGTTGTCCCAGCCGTAGGTGGCATCCTGTTTGCCGAGGCGCACCTGGCCGCCGGCCACCGGCAGCAGGGTGTTGACGGGGACGGCGGCGAGATCGTGGCGCGCCTCGGGGCAGACCGGCCACTGGGGCTGGCTGCGCACCCAGGCCAGGGGCAGCTGGCGGATCAGCACGCTGGAGGTCTCGAGGTGGATGCGCTCGTGCTCTATGCCCATCAGGATGACCCAGGCCGGGCTCTGCCAATGGATGGGCAGCTCGATCGGCATCCGCTCGATGAAATCACACACCAGGGCGCGCACCCGGCCGCGGTAGGCGCGCAGTTCGGCCACCGTGGGCCAGTCGTAGTGGGTTTCGTCCAGATCGTCCCAGCTCATCTCGTCCACCCCGATGGCGACCAGGGCCTCGATGCGTGGGTCGAGCCGACTCTCGATGAGACGGGCCGCCAGCAGCTTGTTGATGAAGAAGGCGGCGGTATGGCCGTAGTAGAAGATGAGGGGGTGGCGCAGGGGGATCGCCTTGTTGAACCAGGCCCGCTCGTCGGCCAGGCAGTCGAACAGCGAGTCGTAGAGATCGAAGGTCTGGCAGAAGTAGGCGAGCAGCTCGCGGCGCTTGTGGTCGGGATCGTCGCCGGTCAGCAGCGGGGTGCGGGTGGGGGCAGGCAGGCCCGGATGGACGAATGGGTGGCTGGCTTGGGTCACGCTCTGACTCCTTGTTGATTCTGGCGGGTGAAGCAGCGATGGAGTGCTCTATACGCACCAGGTATCACTATTGGCTCAACGAACCGGGGCGGCAACCAAAAAATGGGTCAACACCCTCCTTCGGGTGTGGTCAGATTGACCAGATTGTGGTCTGAATGACTCTTTGTTATGGACCCTTCGAGCCTCGAAATATTGAAATGGATAGATAAATCATGGCGTTAGCAATATGGCACAGGGTTTGCTGATTGCCACTCACCTGCCGCGCCGTGCGGCAAAGAGGAAACGAGGAGTAGCGGGATGAAATGGATGCTGGGAGTGGTGCTGGCCCTGGGACTGACCGGATGCAGCTGGCAGGATGACGTCAAGGTGCGCGGGGAGGGGGCCGTGGTGGAGCAGCAGCATCCCCTGGGGCATGAGGTGACCCGGGTGCTGGCGGGCGTGCCCGCCAACCTGTACCTGGTGGCGGGAGAGAGCCACACCCTCAGGGTCAAGGGGGAGGCCAACCTGCTGCCCTATCTGGTGCTCACCGAGCAGGGGGAGAAGCTGGAGATCGAGGTCAAGGATGACTGTG
>NZ_CAWMFQ010000246.1:0-563 GCF_963866995.1 Aeromonas sp. ZOR0002
GCATCGGCGGTCTCCAGCGCCACGTCGGTGCCGCCTCCCATGGCGATGCCGATGTTGGCCCGCTTCATGGCCGGTGCGTCGTTGATGCCGTCGCCGATCATCGCGACCTTTTGCGTCAGACCGAGCTTGGCGATCTCATCGACCTTGCCCTCCGGCAGCAGGCCGGCGCGCCAGCCCATGCCGAGCTCGCCGGCGATGGCCTCGGCGGCGCGGGGGTTGTCCCCGGTCAGCATGATGCTCTGCAGGCCGAGCTGGTTGAGCTCTTGCAGCGCCGCAGCCGCCTCGGGGCGGATCTGGTCGCGAAGTGCCAGCAGGGCGGCCGGGGCGGCGTCAGGCTGACCGAGCACCACCACTGTCTTGCCTTGCTGCTCCAGGGTGGCGACCCGGGCCTGCATCGCCGCATCCAGGGTGGCGACCCGGCTCGGTGCCAGCAGCTGCCAGAGGACTCCGTCGATGCGACCCTCTACCCCCATGCCGGGCAGGGCGCGCAGCTCCTGGGCGGCGGCGAGGCTGAGGCCCCGTTCGCTGGCCGCCGTCACCACGGCGCGGGCCAGCGGGTGGTG
>NZ_CAWMFQ010000247.1:0-352 GCF_963866995.1 Aeromonas sp. ZOR0002
CAGGCCAGGGCGGCACTGGCTGCCGAGGATGAGCAGGCCCGCCTGCGCCGGGCGGACGAGCAAAAGGAGATAGACCGCCTGAGCGCCAGCAGCAAGCGCCTCGCCATCTGGGGGCGGGAGCATGACAACGAGAAGCTGGTGCGCCAGGCCAAGTCCATGGAAAAGCGCATCGCCCGCCTGCAGGAGGAGCAGAGCCAGGTGGCGGCGCTGACCCCCTGGCGGCTCGAGCTGCGCGGAGTGAACCTGCCCGCCGACACCCTGCTGCGATTGGAGGCCCTCGACGTATCGCCGGCACCGGCACTGCCGCCGCTGCTGCGTGCCGAGGGGCTCTGGCTGCGGGCAGGGGACAGGG
>NZ_CAWMFQ010000248.1:0-1647 GCF_963866995.1 Aeromonas sp. ZOR0002
GGAACAGATAGCCAGCGGTGGCACCGGCCGCTTCGGCGGCGGCCGCATCCGTGTAGGCATCCGGACCCGCCCAGTACCACACCATGTGCGCCATCGGGATATAGGCGAAGGTGAACCAGATCACCGCGAACAGCAGCACCGCCGAGAACTTCATCCGCTCGGCAAAGCCGCCGACGATGAGCCCGCAGGTGATGGCGGCAAAGGCCCCCTGGAACACCACGTAGATGAACTCGCTGATCCCGACCCCCTTGCTGAAGGTGGCGGCGATGGAATCCGGCGTCACCCCCATCAACAGCACCTTGTCGAAGGAGCCGTAGAAGGCGCCGCCCTCGGTGAAGGCCAGGGAGTAGCCGTAGACCACCCAGAGGACGGTGATGAGGCAGAACAGGGTGAACACCTGCATCAGCACGCTCAGCATGTTCTTGGCGCGCACCAGGCCGCCGTAGAAGAGGGCGAGGCCCGGCACGGACATCAGGATCACCAGGGCCGCCGCCACCATCAGCCAGGTATTGTCCCCCTTGTTGATGGTCACGGTCGCGGCCGCCTGTACCACATCGGCCTGCGCGGCCACCTCTTCGGCCCAGCCCGGGGCGGCCATGGTGGCGGCCAGCGCCAGCAGGCCAGTCATTACGAGTCTCTTGAACATACAGCCCTCTCCTTGTCGTCCCGGCATCCGGGTCCATTTCCTGATATGCATTTCCAACCTGGCCACCTGCCCACCGCACCTGTGTGGCTCACGGAGACATCATGGCGACATGACATGGGGAAAGCATAAAGCAGGCCAAGAAAAATAATCCTTTTATTTCATGGGTTTATGTTTTTATCACATTCAACACGCACCATCTTGGCGCACGATGCCCGGTTACAGGGGGAAAATCGCACTTTGGCTGTGCATTGCCGGGAAAGTGCACCAGGATGACCCAATCGCCTCACAATGACGGGGCGAACCCGTGGTGATGTCACCCTGGCAGGCTTATCTATCCCGCTAAGGTATTTATGAAATAAATGAAATGGGCCATACCATGGTGAAATCAAATGAGGCTGACGGCCAATATCCCCCCACCCGAGGGGCACAAGCACTTTAAGAGTGCAAACTCGCACCATTCGTCTGGTCTGCCCCGAAATGCCCGGTCATACTGGCAAGCCATCTTCCCTGTCCCCAGCGCCGCGAGGAGCCCATGCCCAATCTCAACGTGACCGAAATCAAGGCCTTCGTGCCTGCCCGAGATTTCACGCAGTCAAAGCAGTTCTATCAGGATCTCGGCTTTACCCTGGCCTCCGATGGCGACGGCGTGGCCTATTTTCATCTCGGCAACGCAAGCTTCCTGCTGCAGGATGGCAATCCCCCGGGGCTGGCCGAGCAGCTCATGATGCACCTCCTGGTGGAGGACGTGGCCGCCTGGCAGGCCCAAGTGGAGGCGAGCCAGGTCGCCGCCCGCTACGGCGTCCGGGTCACGGAGCTCGTCACCCAGCCGTGGCGCATGAAGGAATTCTGTCTGTACGATCCCGCCGGCGTGCTGTGGCGCATCGCGCAGAACATCGACTGAGGGGATGGCAGTCCGAGAGGTTGATGGCCCGAGAGCCTGTGGGTCTGAAGGTCTGAGAGTCTGAGGGTCTGAGGGTCTGAGGGTCTGAGGGTCTGAGGGT
>NZ_CAWMFQ010000249.1:0-387 GCF_963866995.1 Aeromonas sp. ZOR0002
GGGGCGCCCCATGCAACACGTAATTGGGACATAGCCTTTTTCATGGGGGAAGTTACTTCTCAATGCCGCTGCCGAGCTCGTCCTGATGGGGGGCGGCCTGCGCGTGGCCATTGCCGTGCCGCCAGCTCTCCAGCCGGTTGTGCACCCCGCGGCGCAGGCTCTTGAAGCTGGTCTCCAGGTAGTCCACCCCCACCAGGATGGAGAGGGTGACGCCGGTGAGCAGCAGCGCCTGGTGCAGCATCTGCATGCCGATGAGGGCGCCGAGGGCGGCCAGCATCCAGACGGTGGCGGCGGAGGTGACCCCCAGTACCTGGCCATCCCGGGTCATCATCACCCCGGCGCCGAGAAAGCCGATGCCGGTGATGAGCTGGCCCAGCACCCGCGCCT
>NZ_CAWMFQ010000250.1:0-5226 GCF_963866995.1 Aeromonas sp. ZOR0002
GACCACTGGGAGCGGCTGGTGCTGCATCCTGCCTGCGATCTGCAACTCCTGGAGAGCCCCCATCCGGTGCTGGCGCTCTGGCAGATGGCCCTGCACGGCGGTGAGACGGTCAGGGAACTGGATGCTGTCTGCTCCCTGGCACTCAAGAAACGCCCCGGACACCGGGTCGACCCCATTCCCCTGGATGCCGCCGCCTGGCGTCTGCTGCAAGGCTGCCTGCAGGGCAGGCCGCTGGCCAGCCTGCTGGCTCAGGATCCCGCCATGGCCGAACACCTGGCCCCCCTCATCACCCTCGACCTGCTGGTCGATCTGGAGCTTGCCCCATGACAACGCAAACCCTTGCCAGGCCCCTTGGCCCCCTTGTTGAACGCATCTTGCCCTGGTGCAGCGGTGGCCTGTTGCTGCTTGCCAGGCTCTGGGTCGCCACCATTTTTCTGCGATCCGGCTGGCTCAAGTTAACGGCCTGGGACAGCACCCTCTATCTGTTCGAGTTCGAATATCAGGTGCCCCTGCTGCCCTGGCAGTGGGCGGCCTATGCGGGCACGGCGACCGAGCTGTTGCTGCCCCTCTTCCTGCTGGCGGGCCTCTTCACCCGTCCGGTCGCCTTGCTGCTGTTTGGCTTCAACGCCATGGCGGTCATCTCCTACCCGGCCCTCTGGGCGGGAGGCTTTCACGATCACCAGTTGTGGGGCTGGATGCTGCTGACCCTGGCCGTGTGGGGGGCGGGCCCCCTGGGGCTCGACAGCTGGCGCCTTGCCCGTCGCTCGCCTCCGGCGTAAGGTGGCCGCACACGAGCCCTGCCTGACTGAGGGGTGGGAAAGGAATGCAAAGGAGAAGAGATGAAGGTTCGCGAGGCCCTGGCGGCCGATATTCCTGCCCTGACGACACTGCGCATGGCGCTCTTTTGCGAGGTGGGGGAACTTGCCCGGCCCGATGAGGATCCGGTCCTCAGGGAGGCGACGCAGGCCTACTTCATTCAGGCGCAGGAAGAGGGCAGCGCCCGTAGCTGGGTGGTGGAAGAGGAGGGCGAGGTGGTGGCGTGCGCCACCCTGGCACTCTTTGTGCGCCCGCCTTACCCGGGCAATCTGGCGGGGCGGGAAGGGTACCTGCTCAACATCTACACCCGGCCGGCCTGGCGCAGACGGGGAATGGCGAATGCCCTGCTGGTGGCCATGGTGGCGTATGCCCGCGAGCAGCAACTGGGCAAGCTGTGGCTCCATGCCAGCAGTGATGGGCGCGCGATCTACGAACGGTTCGGCTTTGCCGGCAATCCCGCCTGTCTCGAGTGCGTACCTGGCCGTTAGCCTCCTCTTTTTATGCACCGGGTTGATCCTCTTTCACAAGGGCTGCGTACTGGGAGCCCTTGGCGGCATCGCCGCTTTTCTATACACTGCGCGCCCCATTCGTTTCAGTCGTCCGACCACTTATGTCGGCGCTGGTGGTGCCGATACCCTCTGTGGGTGAGGCCGTGGTGCCCATGGGGATGGTCAACGAGGAAGAAGTGTCATGTTCAATCAGAAGCTCAAAGCGCAGTTGCAGGCATGCCAGACCCGGCTCGACGAGGAGCAGGGCATCATAGAGGCGATCAAGGCGGGTGCCGCCACCGTCATCTTCAGCCCGGAGGGGATCATCCAGGAGGCGAGCACCCCTTTCCTGGCCCTGATGGGATATGGTGCCGCCGAACTGATTGGGCAGCCCCACAGCCAGCTCTGTCCAAGGGCCTGGGGGGAGTCCGGTGACTATCGCCAGTTCTGGCGCCGCCTGGCCCAGGGGGAGGTGCAGTCAGGCACCTTCGAGCGCGTGAACCGGCAGGGGGAGACGCGCTGGCTGGAGGCGACCTATTTCCCGGTGAAGCACCAGGGCCGGGTGACCCGGGTATTCAAGATTGCCAGCGACGTCACCGAACAGCACCAGCGGCTGGAGCGACTCGAAGCGCTGACCGAGGCACTGGACCGCTCCCGGGCCATGATCGAGTTCACCCCGAGCGGCGACATCCTCCATGCCAATGCCAACTTCCTGAGCGTTATGGGTTACACCCTGAGTGAGATCGCGGGCAGGCACCACAGGATCTTCTGTGACGAGGCCTTTCTGCGCGAGCAGCCCCGTTTCTGGGAGGAACTGGCCCGGGGCCAGTTCAAATCCGGCCTCTTCATGCGCCACAATAGCCGGGGGCAGGCCGTCTGGCTGGAGGCGACCTACAACCCCATCCGGGATGGCAGCGGCAAGGTGGTACGGGTGGTGAAGTTCGCCAGCGACATCACCGCGCGCATCGAGCAGAACCACGCCACCCGGGAGGCGGCCCGCCTGGCCCACAGCACCGCCCAGGAGACCCTGCACAGCGCAGAGGAGGGGGCGGGCTTGCTGCGCGCCGTGGTGCAGACCTCTTCCCTCATCGCCTCCCAGGTGGATGAGGCCATCGCCCTCATCGGCCAGCTCAACGAGCAGTCCAGAAGCATCGAGGCCATCGTCTCGACCATCAGCGCCATCGCCGATCAGACCAATCTGCTGGCCCTGAACGCCGCCATCGAGGCGGCGCGGGCAGGGGAGCAGGGGCGCGGGTTTGCGGTGGTGGCGGACGAGGTGCGCCAGCTGGCCGCCCGCACGTCGCTCTCTACCGACGAGATCGCCAAGGTGGTGCAGAAGAACCGCGAGCTGACCGCCAGGGTGACCGACGACATGGCCGGGGTGGCGGGCAGCGCCGAACTCGGCAAGCAGCAGATCGCCGGGGTGGACAAGCTGATGAGCGAGATCCACCAGGAGGCGGACAGGGTCTCCCAGACGGTGTCGGCCCTCTCCATCTGAGGGGCTGACCGCAAGATTGCCAACAGAGTGAGCGATCGGACGGCCAGGCTGAACCCTGGCTGTATGACGCCCCCCTTCGTCATTGTGCCGCCCGCCCCCCTTGTTTAGGCTGCCGCCTCCTTTTTATTGAGCAGGTAGACAACAATGGCAGTACGACAGAGAGGCAGGGCACTGGCCCTGCTGCTGGGAGTGGGGGCGAGCCTGGGGCTCGGTGGTTGCATGGGCCAGATGGGCCTCTCCTCCATGGTGACCAAGGGCAACCTCAGCGTGGTGGACAACCGCTACGGTCGTGCCGGCGTCTTCGTGCTGCTCTCCCCCGTCTATGGCCTGGCGGCCACGGCGGATCTCTTCGTGTTCAACACCATCGAATTCTGGTCCGGCAAGAACCCCATCACCGGCAAGGCGCCCGCCCTGGTGGATCAGAAGAGCGATGCGATCATCAAGGTGAACCAGCACCTGGATCCTGCTCTCAACCAGGTGCCGCTGGCCTTGCTGCCCCAAGGGGTGCGCGAGGTGCAAGTGAGCTACCCGGACGAGCGCACCGCCCAGATGGAGATCCACTACATCGACGGTCAGCGCAGCCTGATGCGGGGAGAGATGCGCGGGGAGCGGCTGGATCTCTATCTGGATGACAAACTGGTCTCGACCCTGAGCCGCGAGCAGCGCGATGCGGCGGCAAGCCGGGGAGCGGTGCAGGCATAATTTGTCGCGCCCCTGATCCTTTACTCCCGACAAATGCTATACATGCCTGCGGGCAAGTACGCCCCGATGTAGAGGGAGTGGGCTATGACGGTAAACGGGTTGCGTTTGGCAGAGCTGATTGGTTCTCTTAGCCATGCCCTGGACATGACGGAAGGGCAGCCGAGAGGCCACTGCATCCGCTGCTGCTGGATAGGCTCTCGTCTGGGGGAGCAACTGGGACTGGATGCCCGGCAGCGCCACGACCTCTACTACACCCTGTTGCTCAAGGATCTGGGGTGCAGCAGCAATGCCGCCCGCATCTGCGAGCTCTATCTCACCGACGATCTTCACTTCAAGCGCGACTTCAAGCTGGTGGATGGCTCCCTCTCCGAGGTGGTCAACTTCGTGCTGGGCCACACCGGCTTGCAGGCGGATCTGCTGGGCCGCTTTCGCAGCCTGTTCCACATCTTTCGCAACGGGGATCAGATAGCCAACGAGCTGATCCTGACCCGCTGCCACCGGGGGGCGGACATCGCCCGCCAGTTGCGTTTCAGCGACGAGGTGGCCCAGGGGATCCTCTCCCTAGATGAGCACTGGAGCGGCAAAGGGCGGCCGCAACAACTGGCGGGAGAGGCCATCCCGCTCTTCTCCCGCATCGCCCTGCTCTGTCAGGTGGTGGACGTGTTTCACGCCGCCGCCGGGCCGGACGCGGCGATGAGGGAGCTGCGCGAGCGCAGCGGCAACTGGTTTGATCCCGCCCTGGTCAGCGCCTTCGAGGCGCTGGCAGACGAGGCCTTCTGGCAAGGGCTGGCGGATCCCGCGTTGGCGGAGCGGGTCTTCGCCCACCCGGCGGGGCAGGGGGAGGTGGCGCTGGCTGAGGATTATCTGGATGAGATTGCTGCGGCCTTCGGCCAGGTGGTGGACTCCAAGAGCCCCTATACCGCGGGGCACAGCGGCAGGGTAGCTCTCTATACCGACATCCTCGCCGCCCAGATGGGGCTGTCCGAGCCACGGCGACGCTGGCTCAAGCGGGGTGCCCTGCTCCACGACGTGGGCAAGCTCGGGGTGAGCAACGCCATCCTCGACAAGCCGGGCAAGCTTGACGAGCAGGAGTGGGCGGCGGTGCAGATGCATGCCGCCTACACCGAGGAGATCCTGAGCCGCATCGGCGCCTTCGAGGAGCTGGCCCAGGTGGCTGGCGCCCACCATGAGCGACTCGACGGCAAGGGCTACCCCAAGGGGCTCAAGGGGGAGGCGATCACCCTGGAGACGCGCATCATCACCACCGCCGACATCTTCGATGCCATCACCGCCAAGCGCCCCTATCGGGATGCCATCCCGGTGCCGCGGGCCCTGGAGATGATGGCGGAAAACCTGGGCACGGCCATCGACCCCGACTGCTTTGCCGCCCTGAAGGCGGGGATAGAGGACTTCTCCCTCTACCTCACTCCGGAGCAGCCCCTGGCTCGTGCAAGCTAAGGCGCGAGCCCGAGACAAGCAAGCCCCGCATCGGCGGGGCTTTTTTGTGGGCGGTTGCAGGCGGCGCGGTCAGGGGCGGGCCGAGGGCTTGGCATAGGGTTGCAGCACCAGCCCCAGCAGGCGATGGAGGTGGGCGAGCTGCTCGATGAGATGGAGATTGAGCCAGAGGTAGCCGCCAAGGGTGGGGTCGTGTCCCTGGCCTGGTGCCTGGCTTGCGTCCCCATCGAGCCGGGCGGCGGCGGCTTGCAGGCGGCCGATGGCCTG
>NZ_CAWMFQ010000250.1:5273-6393 GCF_963866995.1 Aeromonas sp. ZOR0002
CTTGAGCATGAGGGCGAGTTCGGTGAGCACCGACTCCGTCGCCTGCTGGCAGGCGCGAAGCCCGGGGTGGCTCTGCATCAGGAAGTGGCTCTGGCGATCCCGCCAATAGGTGTTGGCCAGCATCTCCAGGGTGCAGACGCTGTTGCGAAGGGTGGTCTGGGTCGCCTCGAACAGCGGGCTGCCAAGGCGGGTCTCCTTGACCGCCGGGGCCAGCAGGGGGCGCAGGCTGACTATTTTGGCGAGCAGGCGGGCATGGCTTCGGGTGAGCTTGGGGCGCTCCAGCACGTTGGGGGAGAGGTGGGTGTGGTAGAGCCGCCCGGCCTGCTGCAGGGTGTCGTGCATCTGCAGACGCCAGTGGGTATAGGCCCGCTGGGGGTAGATGCTGCAAAACAGCAGGGCCAGCACCGACCCCAGGATGACGTCGCCGCTGCGCCAGAGCGCGGTCTCGATGTCCCCGGGCACCCCGCCGACGATGACCCCCAGGGTGATGCCGATGAGCAGCCCCACATAGGGGCGCTTGCCGAGCGCCAGGTAGCCGCACAGGAACATGATGGCGCAGCACCAGGCCAGCATCAGGGGCAGGGAGTAGAGCTCCAGATAGAGGGCCACCACCCCGCAGGCGGCGCCAAAGACGGTGCCCACCACCCGTTGCAGGGCGCGCGACAGCACGTTGCCCCAGAACGAGATGGGGCCCATCACCACCACCAGGGTGATGAGGGGCCAGGTGCTCTCCGGCAGCTTGAGCTCCCGGGTCAGCAGGAAGGTGAGGGTGAAGGCCAGGGCGATGCGCAGGCCGTGGACCAGGCGGTAGCGGCCATAGATGAGCAGATCGAAGCGGGAGAGCGGGGCATTGAGGCGCAAGGGCGTTCTCTTATCTCGGGTCAGGGTTGTGAGGATAGCAAGGGGGACGGCATTCGCCTTGACCTGCGTCGTTTCTCCGGTTCATGGGGGCGCACCTGTCGGCAGGCGCACCATGACCCGCTCGCCGGGGGGAAGGGCCGCGCTACCCGGCGCCCGTTCGATGCGGCAGTTGGCACTGTCGTGGCCCCCATCCACCGGGCGCACCAGCAGGGTGCCCGCCTCGTCCTGACTGAGCAAGCCGGGCACAACGCCCTGCTCT
>NZ_CAWMFQ010000251.1:0-9036 GCF_963866995.1 Aeromonas sp. ZOR0002
CACAGTACAGACCCCGGGAGCCGAGCGCCCCCAGCACGTAGAGGCCGGCGTGCAGGGGTAGTGCGCTCTGCTGATCCGCGGGGGCGTTGACGTCATGATCCGCCAGCGCCGCCAACCGGGCGACGGACCCGGCTACCGGCAGGTGATCCCGGCTGGCGCAGCGCAACCCGATGCGGGCCTGAGCACCGCTCACATCCACCTCGGCAGGCCAGCGCTGATGGGGCACACAGGCTTGCAGCCGCGCCCTGTTCTGCTCCTGCTCGTCGGTGCGGTAAGCTAGATCGGTCTGGTTGCGGCCATAGCTGGCCCCGATGCAGTGCGCGCCGTTGTGGGCCGGTGTGAGGTAGCCATCGTAGCAGAGCACGGTCTTGAGCTGGCTCAAGCCAGCCGTGGTCGGCACATGGCTCACCTGGCCGCGCACCGGATAGAGCGGCAGCTCGGCAAAGGGGAGAAGGGCTGGCAACTGATGCCCGGCTGCCACCACCAGATTGGGGGCACGCCACTGGCGGCCATCCCGGCTCTCCAGGTGCCAGCCATCGGCCTCTTCGGCAATGCGGGTCACAGCGGCATTGAACACCACTTCCAGCCGCCCGCTGGCCTGCGCCTCCCTGATGGCGGCGCGGGTGAGATCCGCCGGACAGAGCCAGCCCCCCAGGGGATAGCTCACACCATCCGCATCGCAGGGCAGGCCGACCACCTGCTCAACCTCCGCTGCCGAGAGTGGGTGCATCAGCTCGGGGGGGAAGGGGCCCTGGCTCATCTTGGCAAGCTTGGCGGCGGATTTGTCGTCGTAGCCGAGTTGGGTGACGCCACACAGGGAGAAGGCGACGGGGTGGTGCTTTGCCAGGGCCAGCAGCCGGTTTCTGGCAAAGCCGAAGGCCAGCGAATAGAAGCGCGACAGGGCATCGTGCTCGCCGTTGAGCAGGGGGTAGAGGGCTCCTTGTCGATTGCCGGAGGCGCCGCTGGCCGGTTCACCATCTTCGCACAGCAAGGTGACGTGCCGACCCCGCTCCACCAGAGAGAGCGCCGTCATGGCGGAAGCGATGCCGCCACCGATGATGAGCACCTCTCCCTCCCGCCCTGCGGGGCGGGCATACCAGGGGGCGATGCTCTGCTGCGGCACTTTGCCTTCCCGAACACCCGCCAGCATCTCCCGCTTGCTGCCGTGGCCCTTCACCTTCTTCATGGCAAAGCCGGCGGCAATCAGCCCCCGTCGCACGAAACCGGCGCAGGTAAAGGTCGAGAGGGTGGCATCGGGGCGGGCGAGGCGAGCGAGATCGTCGAAGAGATCCTGGGTCCACATCTCTGGGTTCTTGGCAGGGGAGAAACCGTCCAGATACCAGGCGTCCACCAGACCGGTTGCCGGATGGGGCACCTGGGGCAGCATCTCCTTGATGTCGCCAAACCAGAGATCGAGGCGGATGCGGCCATCGGCAAAGAGCAGGCGATGGCAGCCGGAGACCGGCAACGGCCACTGGTCGATGAGAGGCTGGCTCAAAGGGGCGAGCTCGGGCCAGGCGGCCAGGGCCTTGCGCAGATCGGCCTGGGTAAGGGGGTATTTCTCGACGCTGATGAAGTGCAGCCGGGATCCGTTGCCGGACAGGGGGGCCTGTTCCAGAAAGACGGCCATTGTGGCCAGAAAGTTAAGTCCTGTACCGAAACCTGTTTCACCAATCACGAAACTGTCACTATCGTGGTGCGAAAATCGCTCTGGCAGTCGATTTTGCTGCAAAAAGACGTAGCGGGTTTCACTTAGACCGTTATCATTGGAAAAGTACACATCCCCGAACTCACTGGAGACTGGAGTTCCCGCTTCGTTCCAGTCCAATCGGGCATGATGTAAGGATGTTTGACTCACGTTTTCCTCGGCTCGCGTCACAAAATCGCGGGCATTCTACGTGAAAGCAGACCAGTTTGGCAGCCGAAAGCGGGTAGACTCGGTGCCAGTTTTTCCAGACGAGATGAATTAATGAGAAGAGCAGTGATCACCGGTATCGGCGTCATCTCCAGTATCGGCAACAACAAGGAAGAGGTGCTGGCCTCCCTGAAAGCAGGCAAATCCGGCATCACCTATTCCGAGCAGTTCGAGCAGTACAACCTGCGCAGCCGTGTCTGGGGTAACATCAAACTCGATCCGTCTGAACTGATCGACCGTAAAGTCATGCGTTTCATGGGTGACGCCGCGGCCTACGCCTACCTCTCCATGCAGCAGGCCATCGAAGATGCCGGCCTGCCGGAAGAGATGGTCTCCAACGAGCGTACCGGCATCGTGACCGGTTCCGGCGGCGCCTCCGGCAAGAACACCTCCGAATCTGCCGATATCGCCCGTGAAAAGGGCGTCAAGCGGGTGGGTCCCTACATGGTGCCGCGTACTATGTCCTCCACCACCTCCGCCTGTCTTGCCACCCCGTTCAAGATAAAAGGTGTCAACTACACCATCAGCTCCGCCTGTGCGACCTCTGCCCACTGCATCGGTCACGCCCTGGAACTGATCCAGCTTGGCAAGCAGGACATCATCTTTGCCGGTGGCGGCGAGGAGCTGGACTGGTCTTCCACCATCCAGTTCGACGCCATGGGCGCGCTCTCCACCAAGTACAACGACAACCCGGAAAAAGCGTCCCGCACCTATGATGCGGACCGCGACGGCTTCGTCATCTCCGGTGGTGGCGGCATTCTGGTGGTTGAGGAGCTGGAACATGCCCTGGCCCGTGGTGCCCACATCTACGCCGAAATCACCGGTTACGGTGCGACCTCCGACGGCTACGACATGGTGGCCCCGAGCGGTGAAGGCGCCGTGCGTTGCATGAAGATGGCGATGCAGGGTGTCGGCAAGGTGGACTACATCAACACTCACGGTACCTCTACTCCGGTTGGTGACACCAAGGAGCTGGAAGCCATTCAGACCCTGTTTGGCAGCAATGCACCCAAGCTCTCCGCCACCAAGGCGATGACCGGCCATGCCCTGGGCGCCGCCGGCGTGCACGAGGCCGTCTACTCCCTGCTGATGATGGAACACGGCTTCATCGCCCCCAGCATCAACATCGAGAACCTGGACGAGAAAGCCGTGGGCCTGCCCATCGTGCGTGAATACGAAGCGGCGGATCTCAATACCGTCATGTCCAACAGCTTCGGCTTTGGCGGTACCAACGCCTCTCTGGTGTTCAGCAAGTTCAAGGCTTGATCTCCCCGTGGGGAGCACAACGCGAAATAGAAAAAGGCGCCGAAAGGCGCCTTTTTTATTGAATTCTGCTGATGGTTCCCGGTTCGGGACCGCTGTCTGCCAGGGGCAACCGCATATAGACAGCCCCGTCACCATACTCCACCAGCGACTTGCCGGTGTCGGCGGGCACAAACCCCTGCTTGCGCCAGAAGGCCGGGGCATCCTGAACCGCCACCAGGCCTGCATGGCGATATCCTGCATGGCTCGCGAAAGCGAGCGCCCTTGCCAGCAGTCGCTGTCCGACACCCAGGCCGCGTGCCTTGCTCGAGACAGCGAGATCGTGCAGATAGAACTCGTCGTGACCGGCCAGCGCCTTCATCTGCACCGAGAGGGGCGGGGGCTGGTGGGCACGCCAGGGGTGGCAGAGCAGGTAACCCAGTACTTTGCCCTGACGCTCGGCCACCCAGCAGCAGGCGGGGGCCAGCTCGGTTTTGTTCTGCATCACCTCGAGGGGCTCGGGTTCGAACTGGTGATAACACTCGTGCTGGATGGCCATGATGGCGGGCCAGTCTGGCGTGCGGATGGTGCGGATCGTGATCATGATGCGGGTCGGGTCCGTACTCAAACCGTGGCAAAAAGGGGTGACAGCATACCCCAGAGAGCACACAAACGAAACCGGGTCACCTGTCAGCGACTCGTCAGCGAACCGGCTCCTTGCTCACGATCTTTATCAGCTGGTAGCGCAAGGAAGGGGCATCGGCCGGCACATCGGCAAGTTGCTCCTTGCTCACTTCCAGCTGGTAGCGGTAGCCCGGCTCGAAGGTGAAGCCTTCGATCTGCTGATAGAAGAGGCTCCAGCTCTCGCCTGGCTGACTGCGCACCTGCATGCACTTCATGGGGGCGACACCGACGCAGTCTGCCAGCTTGTCCTGGATATAGAGGGTTTCGGTGGTCGGGGCGCTCTGGCAGGCGCTGAGCAGGAGGGCGGAGCTGAGGAGCAGGGGAGATTTCATGATGAGTGTCCTTGGCGTAAAAGGGCGCGATTAAACCTGCAAAAGAAAAGGCGGTCAATGACCGCCTTTGTAACAAACCATGACAGATCGGGCTCAGCGCTGGTCGAGGGGCACGAACTCGCGCAGGGGCTGACCGGTGTAGAGCTGACGGGGACGGCCGATCTTCTGATCCGGGTCCGAGTGCATCTCGTTCCAGTGGGCAATCCAGCCGATGGTACGGGAGATGGCGAAGATCACGGTGAACATGGACATGGGGATACCGATGGCCTTCATGATGATGCCGGAGTAGAAGTCCACGTTCGGGTAGAGCTTCTTCTCGATGAAGTAGGGGTCGGACAGCGCGATGCGCTCCAGCTCCATGGCCACGTCCAGCAGCGGATCCTTGATCTGCAGCTCGGTCAGTACCTCGTGGCAGGTTTCGCGCATCACGGTGGCACGGGGATCGTGGTTCTTGTAGACCCGGTGACCGAAGCCCATCAGACGGAACGGATCGTTCTTGTCCTTGGCGCGGCCGATGTACTCGGGAATGCGATCCACGGAGCCAATCTCTTCGAGCATCTTGAGGCAGGCTTCGTTGGCACCACCGTGGGCCGGGCCCCACAGGGAGGCGATCCCCGCGGCGATACAGGCAAACGGGTTGGCACCGGAAGAGCCGGCCAGACGCACGGTGGAGGTGGAGGCGTTTTGCTCATGGTCCGCATGCAGGGTGAAGATGCGGTCCATGGCGCGCTCGACGATGGGGTTGACCTTGTACTCTTCGGTCGGCACGCCAAACATCATGTGCAGGAAGTTGCCTGCATAGGAGAGGGCGTTGCGCGGCTGCATGAAGGGCTGGCCGATGGAGTACTTGTAACACATGGCGGCCAGGGTCGGCATCTTGGAGAGCAGACGGAAGGCACAGATCTCGCGATGCTCCTCGTTGTTGATGTCGAGGGCGTCGTGATAGAAGGCGGACAGTGCGCTGACCACGCCGCACATGACGGCCATGGGGTGGGCGTCGCGGCGGAAGCCACGGAAGAAGAAGGCGATCTGCTCGTGCACCATGGTGTGGCGGGTGACCAGACGTTCAAATTCCGCATATTGGGTCTTGGTGGGGGCCTCGCCGTACAGCAGGATGTAGCAGACTTCGAGGTAGCTGGCCTGGGTGGCCAACTGGGCGATGGGGTAACCGCGGTGCAGCAAGACACCCTGGTCGCCATCGATGTAGGTGATGGAAGATTTGCAAGAACCGGTGGCCATGAAGCCGGGGTCGAAGGTGAAATATCCTTGCGTGCCCAGCTTTCTGACATCGATCACATCGGGTCCAACGGTACCGGAGAGGATCGGCAGTTCAACCGGCTCTTTTCCGGGCAGATGTAGGGTGGCTATCTTATCAGCCATAGCACGTCTCCTTTGCTCTTTTATAATTTGGTTCCAGCCCTACTTTATTACGACTGTTATGACGCTGGCAAAGGTTCTTACCCGTACCACGGCGGCTGGAGCGCCTTATTTGAACCAGAGAACCATGTCTTTGTCAATTTTGCTGGATGATCATTAATGACTTGTTAAAGCTGTTGTGAGATCTGGTTTACGGTTTTGGATTTTCTGTGTAGCTATTTGATTGTCATTGGTTAAGGCCGCCGATATACTGCGCCACGTGGGTGATGGTCGTCGGTGTTTGAAACGCTTTCGCAAAGCCAGATGTGATATCGAAAATGTTATTTTTGGCTTTCCTGAGTTGTTTTGGTAACAAAAACCTAACAAATGCCACTCCTCGCCCTCAAAGCGTGTGAAAACAATAACTAACGTGCTCAATGGAGCTGAGTGGGCAAAGCCGTGAAAAACAAACAGAGACCTGTAAACCTCGACCTACAGACGATCAGCTTTCCTGTCACCGCCATCGCTTCCATCTTGCATCGTGTCTCAGGGGTCATCACCTTTGTGGCATTGGCCATCTTGCTGTGGATGCTTGGTACTTCACTCGCCTCTCCCGAAGGATTTGAATCGGTCGTTGCCATCATGGACAACTTCCTGGTCAAGTTCGTGCTGTGGGGGATCCTGACCGCGCTGGCTTACCACATCGTGGGCGGTCTGCGGCACCTGGTCATGGACATGGGCTATTGGGAAGAGCTGGAATCCGGTAATCAGAGTGCCCGTGTGGCCTTCGTGATCACCGCGGTTTTGGCGGTATTGGCGGGGGTACTGGTATGGTAACCAATTCTGCAACTTTCGGGCGCAGCGGTGTTCATGATTACATCCTGATCCGCGCCACCGCCCTCATCATGACGTGCTACGTCCTCTATCTGGTTGGCTTTGTCGCGTTCAACGACATCACCTACGAGGTGTGGACCGGCTTCTTCTCCAACACCTTCACCAAGGTCTTCACCCTGCTGACGCTCGTATGCGTCTTGATCCACGCCTGGATCGGTCTATGGCAGGTGCTGACCGACTATATCAAGCCGGTCGGACTGCGCGGTGCGCTGCAGTTTGTGCTGGTGGTGGTGCTGTTTGTCTATGTGATGACGGGTTTCGTCGTGCTGTGGGGTGTGTAAGGTGACTATTCCAACTCGTGAATTTGATGCGGTCGTGATCGGTGCCGGTGGCGCCGGTATGCGCGCCGCGCTGCAGATTGCCCAGTCCGGCAAGAGCTGCGCCCTGTTATCCAAGGTTTTCCCGACCCGTTCCCACACGGTCTCCGCCCAGGGCGGGATCACGGTCGCCCTGGGCAATGCCCACGACGACAACTGGCAGTGGCACATGTATGACACCGTCAAGGGCTCCGATTACATCGGTGATCAGGAAGCCATCGAATACATGTGCAAGACCGGCCCCGAGGCCATCTATGAGCTGGAGAACATGGGCTTGCCTTTCTCCCGCTTTGACAACGGTACCGTCTACCAGCGTCCGTTCGGCGGTCAGTCCAAAAACTTCGGCGGCGAGCAGGCTGCCCGCACCGCGGCGGCAGCCGACCGTACCGGTCACGCCCTGCTGCACACCCTGTATCAACAAAACGTCAAGAACAAGACCACCGTCTTCTCCGAGTGGTATGCCCTGGATCTGGTGAAGAACCAGGATGGTCATATCGTCGGCTGTACCGCCATCGACATGGAGAGCGGTGAAGTCGTCTACTTCAAGGCCAAGGCCACCGTGCTCGCCACCGGCGGCGCCGGTCGCATCTACCAGTCCACCACCAACGCCCACATCAACACCGGTGACGGCGTCGGCATGGCGCTGCGTGCCGGGGTCGGCGTGCAGGACATGGAGTTCTGGCAGTTCCACCCCACCGGCATCGCCGGGGCAGGGGTACTGGTGACCGAAGGTTGCCGCGGTGAAGGCGGCTACCTGCTGAACAAGGACGGCGAGCGCTTCATGGAGCGTTATGCGCCGAACGCCAAGGACCTGGCCGGTCGCGACGTGGTGGCCCGTTCCATCATGATCGAGATCCGCGAAGGCCGTGGCTGCGACGGTCCCTGGGGCCCGCACATCAAGCTCAAGCTGGATCACCTCGGCAAAGAGGTGCTGGAATCCCGTCTGCCGGGCATCTGCGAGCTCTCTCGCACCTTCGCCCACGTGGATCCGGTCAAAGAGCCCATCCCCATCATCCCGACCTGCCACTACATGATGGGCGGCGTGCCGACCAGCGTGAACGGCCAGTGCCTGACCCAAGACAAGGATGGCAACGACGTGCCGGTGGTCGGTCTGTTCGCGGTGGGCGAGATCGCCTGCGTCTCCGTGCACGGTGCCAACCGTCTGGGTGGCAACTCGCTGCTGGATCTGGTGGTGTTCGGTCGTGCTGCCGGCATGCACCTGGTGGAGACCCTTGGTTCGATGGAGCACGGTGTGGAAGCCACCGACGCCGACATCGCCAAGGCGCTGGAGCGCTTCAACCGCTGGGAAAACAACCGTGACGGGGAAGACCCGGCCCAGATCCGCAAGGATCTGCAGCGCTGCATGCAGAACAACTTCTCCGTGTTCCGGGAAGGGGATGCCATGGCAGAAGGGCTGGCCGAGTTGAAACTTATCCGCGAGCGTCTCAAGAACGCCCGTCTGGACGACACCTCCAAGGAGTTCAATACCCAGCGCATCGAGTGCCTGGAGCTGGACAACCTGATGGAGACCGCCTATGCCACCGCGGTGGCGGCGAACTTCCGTACCGAGAGTCGTGGCGCCCACAGCCGCTTCGACTTCCCGGAGCGTGACGATGAGAGCTGGCTGTGCCACAGCCTCTATCATCCGGACACCGAGTCCATGACCCGTCGCGCTGTCAACATGTCACCCAAGACCCGTGAGGCGTTCCCGCCCAAGGTCCGGACTTACTGATTGCGGAGCCAAGCACAATGAACGTCACATTCTCTGTCTACAGATACAATCCGGACGTTGATAACGTCCCGTATATGAAGGATTATCGTCTTGATATTCCTGAAGGTTCCGACATGATGGTGCTCGACGCACTGATCCAGCTCAAGGAGCTGGATCCCACCCTCGCCTTCCGCCGCTCCTGCCGCGAAGGGGTCTGTGGATCTGACGGTCTCAACATGAATGGCAAGAACGGTCTGGCCTGCATCACGCCGCTCTCCGATCTCTTGAAGAAGGGCAGCAAGGTCGTCATTCGGCCCTTGCCCGGTCTGCCGGTGATCCGGGATCTGGTGATCGACATGACCCAGTTCTACACCCAGTGGGAGAAGGTCAAACCTTTCCTCATCAACGACGAAAAACTGCCGCCCGTGCGTGAGCACCTGCAATCCCCCGAAGAGCGCGCCAAGCTGGATGGCCTGTACGAGTGCATACTCTGTGCCTGCTGCTCCACCTCTTGCCCCTCCTTCTGGTGGAACCCGGACAAGTTCATCGGTCCGGCCGGCCTGCTCGCCGCCTATCGCTGGCTGG
>NZ_CAWMFQ010000251.1:9082-12493 GCF_963866995.1 Aeromonas sp. ZOR0002
GTGAGCGACTGGGCAACCTGGATGACGCCTTCAGCGTGTTCCGCTGCCACGGCATCATGAACTGCGTGAACGTCTGTCCCAAGGGCTTGAACCCGACCAAGGCCATCGGTCAGATCAAGTCGATGTTGCTCAACCGGGCCGTGTAGTATCGGGGCCAGGGCGCCTTGCGCCGGGCCCGACCTCTGGATAGCCATCCCGCCCCGGGATGGCTATGACCCTACAAGCTGCAGTGCAGCGAACAAGATGTACAAGGGATAGAAATGCATAACGGCGTGATGAAGGCCTGGTTGGAGTCATCTCACCTGGCTGGTGCGAATGCAAGCTACATTGAGGATTTGTACGAATCCTTCCTGGAAAACCCCGACTCCGTTGCCGACGAATGGCGCAGCCTGTTCCAGTCGCTGCCCCAGGTCAACGGACATGCAGTAGAACAACCCCACTCCCAGGTTCGCGACTATTTCCGCCGCCTGGCCAAGGACTCCTCCCGTTACAGCGCTCCCGTCTCCGATCCCCAGGTGGATGCCAAACAGGTTCGCGTACTGCAACTGATCAACGCCTTCCGCTTCCGCGGTCACCAGAACGCCAACCTGGACCCCCTGGGTCTGTGGCAGCGCGAGCCGGTCGCCGAGCTGGATCCGGCCTTCCACAACCTGCAAGGTGCAGACATGGAGGCCACCTTCAATGTGGGCTCCTACGCCATCGGTCGCGAGACCATGGTGCTCTCCGATCTGTATGCCTCGCTGAAGAAAACCTATTGCGGCAGCATCGGCGCCGACTACATGCACCTCACCTCCACCGAGGAGAAGCGCTGGCTGCAAGACAGGCTGGAATCCATCGAAGGGAAGGGCAACTATACCCTCGAAGAGAAGACCCGCTTCCTCGAGAGCCTGACCGCCGCCGAAGGGCTGGAAAAATACCTGGGTGCCAAGTTCCCGGGGGCCAAGCGTTTCTCCCTGGAAGGGGGCGATGCCATGGTGCCCATGCTCAAAGAGCTTATTCGCCGCGCCGGTGAGCAGGGTTGCAAGGAAGCCGTCATCGGCATGGCCCACCGTGGTCGCCTCAACGTGCTCATCAACGTGCTGGGCAAGCGCGCCCAGGACCTGTTCGACGAGTTTGCCGGCAAGCACGGCGAATCTTGGGGCACAGGGGACGTGAAGTACCACATGGGCTTCTCCTCCGACTTCGCCACCCCGGGCGGCAACGTCCACCTGGCGCTCGCCTTCAACCCGTCTCACCTCGAGATCGTCAACCCCGTGGTCATCGGCTCCGTGCGTGCCCGTATGGACCGTCGCGGTGACAAGGACGGTTCCAGCGTCCTGCCCATCACCATCCACGGTGACTCCGCCATCGCGGGGCAGGGGGTCGTTGCCGAGACCTTCAACATGTCCCAGACCCGAGCCTATGGCGTGGGCGGCACGGTGCGCATCGTCATCAACAACCAGGTAGGCTTCACCACCTCCTATATCCGTGACCTGCGCTCCACCGAATATTGCACCGACATCGCCAAGGCGGTGCAGGCCCCTGTGCTGCACGTCAACGGGGATGACCCGGAAGCCGTGGTGCTGGTGACCCAGATCGCCCTGGATTACCGCAACACCTTCAAGCGCGATGTGGTGATCGAGCTGGTCTGCTACCGTCGTCACGGCCACAACGAGGCTGACGAGCCGAGCGCGACCCAGCCCCTGATGTATCAGAAGATCAAGCAGCACCCGACTCCGCGCAAGATCTACGCCGATCAGCTGATCGCCGAAGGAGCCATCGCGCCGGAGCTGGCTACCACGCTAGTCAACGACTATCGCGATACCCTGGATCGGGGCGAGCGGGTGAGCAAGGAATGGCGCCCCATGGAGCTGCACTCCGTGGACTGGACCCCGTATCTGGGTCACGACTGGGCCATGGCCTATGACAGCACTGTGCCCATGGATCATCTGAAGGCCCTGGGCGAGCGCATCAGCCAGTACCCGGCCACCCATGTGCTGCAACGTCAGGTCGAGAAGATCTACGAAGACCGTCGCCTGATGGCCGCCGGTGAGAAGCTGGTGGACTGGGGCTTTGCCGAGACTCTGGCCTACGCCACCCTGGTGGACAAGGGATCCCGCATTCGCTTCACCGGGGAAGACTCCGGCCGCGGTACCTTCTTCCATCGCCACGCCGTGCTGCACAGCCAGACCGATGCCAGCACCTACACCCCGCTGTGCAACCTGCACGACGAGCAGGGCCCGTTCGAGGTGTACGACTCCGTGCTGACCGAGAACGCGGTCCTGGCGTTCGAGTATGGCTACGCCAGCGCGGAGCCGGCCGGTCTCACCATCTGGGAAGCCCAGTTCGGTGACTTCGCCAACTGCGCCCAGGTGGTGGTGGACCAGTTCCTCTCCTCCGGCGAGCAGAAGTGGGGCCGGATGTGCGGCCTGACCATGCTGCTGCCCCACGGTTACGAGGGTCAGGGCCCGGAGCACTCCTCCGCCCGTCTGGAGCGTTACCTGCAGATGTGCGCCCAGCACAACATGCAGGTGTGCGTGCCCTCCACCCCGGCACAGGTGTTCCACATGCTGCGTCGCCAGGTGGTGCGCCCCATGCGCCGTCCGCTCATCGTGATGACGCCCAAATCCCTGCTGCGCCACCCGCTGGCGGTGAGCAAGCTCGAAGAGCTGGCGGAGGGCACCTTCCAGAACGCCATCGGCGAAATCGATGCGCTGGATCCCAAAGGCGTCAAGCGCGTGGTCTTCTGCTCCGGCAAGGTCTACTACGACCTGCTCGATGCCCGTCGCAAGGCCGAGCAGCAGGACGTGGCCCTGGTACGGATCGAGCAGCTCTACCCCTTCCCGGAAGAGGAAGTGCGCGCCATCCTGGCCGATTACAGCCATGTCACCGACTTCGTCTGGTGTCAGGAAGAGCCGCAGAACCAGGGCGCCTGGTACAGCACCCGTCATCACTACGACAGCGTGCTGCCAAGCCATGCCCGTCTGCGTTATGCCGGTCGCCCGGCGTCGGCCTCACCGGCCGTCGGTTACATGTCCGTCCACGCCAAGCAGCAAAAAGCCCTGGTGGAAGACGCCCTTACCCTGGAATGAACGAGTTGTGGATGAGAGGGCCCGTGTCGGGACCCTCTCTGACCTGGAACAAGCCTGCTGGCCAAGAAGTAACAAGGAACTGATTACATGACTATCGAGATCAAGGTACCGGACCTGCCGGAATCAGTGGCGGATGCCACCATCGCGACCTGGCACAAGAAACCGGGTGATCTGGTTGCCCGTGACGAAGTGCTGGTTGACATCGAAACCGATAAAGTCGTGCTGGAAGTGCCCGCGCCGGAAGCCGGCGTACTGGGCGACATCCTGCAGAGCGAAGGGGCGACCGTGCTCTCCCGCCAGCTGATCGCCATGCTCAAGCCGGCCCCCGTTGCCGGTGAAG
>NZ_CAWMFQ010000252.1:0-11770 GCF_963866995.1 Aeromonas sp. ZOR0002
GCGGCTGGCCATGGCCCCCATCAGATCGGCTGGCGTGCCGCTGGTGCGCACCTCGCCATCCGCCATCAGCAGCACGTGGTCGCACAGCTCCGCCTCATCGAGATAGGCGGTACTCCAGAGCACCGTCATTCCCCCTTTTGCCAGCTCGCGCACCATCTGCCAGAGGGCGCGGCGAGAGATGGGATCGACCCCGACCCCAGGTTCGTCCAGCAGCAGCACATCCGGGGTGCCGAGCAGGGCGCAGGCCAGCCCGAGTTTCTGCTTCATCCCGCCAGAGAGCTTGCCTGCCGGCCTTGCGGTGAAGCGGGCGAGATCGGTGAAGGCGAGCAGCCGCGCGAAGGTGGGCGTGCGTTCGGGCTCCAGTACGCCGCGCAAGTCAGCGTAGAGGGTGAGGTTCTCCAGCACGCTGAGATCCTCGTAGAGGCCGAACTGCTGGGGCATGTAGCCGAGGCGCTGACGCAGCAGATCCCCCTCGCTTACAGGATCCAGCCCCAGCACCCGGATGGTGCCCGCTTCGGGGATCAGCAGACCGGCCAGCAGGCGCAGCAGGGTGCTCTTGCCCGCGCCGTCGGGGCCGACCAGCCCGGTGATGCCACCGGTCGGAATGGTGGCGGAGATGGCGTTGAGGGCGACCCGCTCACCAAAGCGTTTGGTGAGCCCCTCGAGGGAGATGGCGCAGCTCATGGCGCCAGCCTGACGGTGACCGGCATCCCCTGACGCAGGGCCGGGTCGGGGTCCTGCACCACGATGCGCAGCCGGTAGACGAGGTGAGTGCGCAGGTCTGGCGTCTCCACCGATTTCGGGGTGAACTCGGCGGTCGGCGAGACAAATCCCACCACCCCGTGATAGGGCTTGTCCGGCCGCGAGTCGGTGGTGAGGGTCACCCTGGCGCCGCTCGGGAAGTGGCCGAGCCAGGGCTCCTCCACATAGGCGCGCACCCAGACCGGCGCGGTCAGGGAGAGGTTGAAGGCGGTCGCTCCGCTCTGCACCATGCTGCCGTTCTCGATGGCGCGGCTGATGATGATGCCGTCGCTGGGGGTGGTCAGGCTGGCATCCGCCAGCGCCAGCTCGGCACTGGCGAGCGCCGCTTTGGCCCCTTCCAGCTGGGCATCGGACTGGGCGATTTCCTCCGGGCGGTAGCCGGTTTCGAGCTGGGCGAGCTGTTCGCGTGCCGAGCGCACCTGCGCCTGGGTCTGATCCCGCTGGGAGCGGGCGGTATCGAGCTGACCGCGGGAGATAGCGCCGGTGGCGGCCAATGCGCTCTGGCGGCGCCACTGCTGGTTGGCCTCCAGTGCAGCGGCTTCGGCGGCGGCAAGTGCGGCCCGGGCGCGGTCGGTCTCTTCGCTGCGATAGCCTTTGTGGATCAGGGCGTTGGCGGCAGTGAGTGCAGCCAGATTGGCGCGGGCGCTGTCGCGGCTGTGGGTGAGGGGAGCCGGATCCAGGCGGGCCAGCAGTTGACCGGCTTTTACGCTATCCCCCTCATCGACCAGCACCTGATCGACGCGGCCGCCGACCCGAAAGGCCAGATTGACGTCGCGAATATCGACGTTGCCGTAGAGGATGGATCCGTCGGTCGGGCGCCCCTGCGACCAGAGGTAGCCACCGATAACAGTTAGCAGCAGGGCCAGGATTGCAATGCGTTGTTTCATGCTGCTTCTCCTTGAGGAAGGCTCTGCAGCCAGAGGTCACCACCGAGAACGGCCAGCAGCAGAGCTAGCATCGCGATGCGTTGTTTCATGCCGTTTCTCCTTCTTTCATGTCGGTGGGGCGCAGGCCGCGCAGGGCCCATACCAGCCGTTGTCTGGCGGCCTCGGGGTTGTCTATCTGGCTGAGAAAGGGGGCGGCCTGTTCGGGCAGCCAGCCGAGCTGGCGACCGCTGCCGGCGATCACCAGCGGCAGGCCGACCGACCCCATGATGAAGATCATCAGCTGGAGCGGGTGACCCGCGACCAGCGACCCTTCCGCCTGTGCCATCCGTACCTGCTCGATCAGCAGCAGGGGATGACGGCGCGGCAGACTGAGCAGAAAGCGCTGGGCCGCCCCTTCACCCGCCAGGGCATCGCCAAACAGGTGGTTGATGAAGCCGCGCTGGCGCGCCACCAGCCCGATCAGCGCCTCCATGGTGGCCTCGAACATGGCGATGGCAGAGGGGTAGGAGCCTTTGGCTGCCACCGCCTTGAGCTCGTCATAGAGGGGGGCGTACCAGAGCTCGACCAACTCGTCGATAAAGGCGTCGCGGTTGCCGAAGTGGTAGACGAAGGAGCCGAGGTTCACCTCGGCCGCCGCCGCCAGCTCGCGCACCGTCAGGCCGCGCAGCCCTTTCTCGGTGGCGATGGCGAGGCCGGTATCGAGCAGTTTCTGACGGGTGGGGTGCATCTGGCTGGTGCTCCTGGTGTATGCATTTTGTACGCAATTATACGTCCGTATAAAAAATGCGGAAGCGGGCGGCAGGATCTTTTTGCCCGCAATGTGATCCGCCCCGCTCTGAGGGGCCGTGATCCCCGTCCGGCAGGGGGAAGGATCCACCGATTGTGCCCAAGCCACGGGCATGTCGGTGTGATGGGGTGGTGAAAGGCACTTCTGGTCCCGGGGACGGGCGCCCGGGCCACAAGGGGCCTGTGATGGAGTCGGGCTCTGCCTTACCCGGATCAGGGGGTGTCGGTGGCCCCGGTGTGATAGGGGGGTCGGGCACAGGTGTCCCGTATCAGGGCGCGCAGCCAGCGGTGGCCCGGATCGGCATCCTGACTGGGGTGCCAGAGCAGGGCGACCCGGATCCCTGGCAGAGCGAAGGGCAGGGGCAGGGTGACCAGATCGCCGAGCAGGCTGGCGCAGTGCAGGTGCGGCACCGTCGCCACCAGATTGCTCTCCCTGACCAGGGCCAGCGCCGTCGCAAACCCGGGAACCAGGGTGGTGATGGTGCGCCGCCTCCCCTGGCCTGCGAGGATCTCGTCGATGGGGCTGTGAGGCTGGCCCCGGCGGGAGACCAGCACGTGGCGTGCGGCGGCATAGCGCGCCACGGTCAGGGTGCCGTCGCAGAGGGGGTGGTCCGGGTGCACCACGGCGACGAAGTGGTCCTGGAACAGGGCCTGGGTGCGCAGCTCGGGGGCCGTGGTGGCGCCGATGACTCCGGTCTCGAAGTCCAGCTCGCCACGGCGCAGGGGGCCGCTCTCCTTGTCGGGTTTGGCCAGAAAGTGCAGCCGCACCCCGGGGGCCTCGACGGCGAGGCGCGCCAGCAGGGCGGGGCCCACCGCTTCCACGAAGCCGTCGCTGGATCGCAGGCGGAAGGTGCGCTCCAGGCTCGCCGGGTCTACTTCCTGCTGGGGGCGCAGCACGGCCCGGGTCTCCTGAACCAGGCGGGCAACCTCATCCCGCAGGATCTGCGCCCGGGGGGTGGGGATCAGGCCGCGTCCCGCCCGCACGAGCAGCGGATCCCCCGTGGTCTCCCGCAGCCTTGCCAGGGCCCGGCTCATGGCGGAAGCACTCAGGCCTAGCCGTCTGGCGGCGCCCGCCACACTGCCCTCTTCCAGCAGGGCATCCAGGGTGATCAGCAGGTTGAAATCCGGGGTCATGGTCGTCTCCTCGCAGGCGGCGCCTGACGGGCCGACCCCTTCATGATACCCGAGTTGCCGTCTCTTCATATGGCGTCTGATGCAACTATAAGCTGCAATACGTGCGTCTTCCGCCTTGTCATCCCCCCCGCTAGCCTGAGTGCATCATCACTTGCCGGAGAGACTGCCATGTCCACACCACTTCTTGTTTCCCCTCCTGTGACGCGCCGTCTTGGCCTCGTGGGGCTCGGGCTCGCCACCCTGCTGCCCATGCTGGCGGGCAGCATGGCCAACCTGGTGCTGCCTGCCCTGGGGCAGGACTTCGGCGTGCCCTTCGCCAGCCTGCAATGGGTGCTGGTGGCCTACCTGCTTGGGATCACCAGTCTGACGGTGGTGGCGGGCCGGCTCGGGGATCGTCTGGGGCGGCGTCGCCTGCTGCTCTGGGGGACCGGGGTCTTTGCGCTGGCTTCCCTGCTGTGCGCCCTGGCCCCTTCCATTGGCTGGCTCATTGCCGCTCGCACCCTGCAAGGGGCGGGTGCGGCCTGCATGCTGGTGCTCTCCCTGGCCATGGCAGGAGAGCTGGTGCCGCCAGCCCGACGGGGCTGGAGCATGGGATTGCTCGGCACCCTGTCGGCCTGCGGCACGGCGCTCGGCCCCTCCTTTGGCGGCCTGTTGATCGGCGGATTTGGCTGGCAGGCTCCCTTCCTGCTGCTGCTCCCCCTGACGTTGCTTGCGCTGGGGTGTGCCTGGCGGGATCTGCCCCGGGATGAGGCGGGCTCTGCCGAGGGAGGCCTCCCGCTCACCAGTCTGTTGCTGCTGGTGACGGCGCTGCTCTGCTACGGGCTGGCACTGACCCGGGGCAGCCCACTCGGGGTCTGGCCGGGGATAGGGGCGCTCGTCGCCATGGTGCTCTTCGTGCGTGCCGACTCGGGCGCCCGTCGCCCCCTGCTGCCCCTGGCGCTGTTGGGGGCGTCCAGGCGAAGAGGCGGGATCATCGCCAGTGCGCTGGTGGCCAGCGTCATGGTGGCGACGCTGCTGATCGGTCCTTTCTACCTTCACGGCGCCTTTGCCCTCGACATGGGGACGGTGGGGCTGATGATCTCCATGGGCCCCCTGCTGGCGGCGCTGTCCGGCATGCCCGCCGGCTGGCTGGTGGACAGGGTGGGGGCGACCCCTGTGGTGCGCCTCGGCCTGGGGCTCATGGTGGTGGCCGCCGTCTTGCTGGCCCTGCTGGACAGGGCGCTCGGGCCCCTCGGCTACCTGCTGCCCATCCTGCTGCTCACCGCCGGTTATGCCCTGTTCCAGACCGCCAACAACAGCGCCGTGGTGGGGGAGACGGAGGGGGCGAGCCGGGGCGCCGTGGCCGGGCTGCTGACCCTGTCGCGCAACCTGGGCCAGTTGACGGGGGCGGCGGGGCTGGGGGGCCTGTTCGCCGCCCTGGCGGGGCGGCCCGATCTCGCCCTCGCGACGGCGGACGAGCTGGCGTTTGCCACCCGGGTCACCTTCGCCCTGACGGCCTTGCTGCTGATGAGTGCGCTCTGGCTGGCGGGAAGGGGGGAGCGTGCCGTGCAGGGTGATGTGGCCCGGGACGGCTGCGAGTCGGGAGAACGCTGAAAACGAAGACGCCTCCACAGGGGAGGCGTCTTGCTATGGGATTGAGCAGGATAGTAAACCGCTCAGCTCCTCGTTATCGATCAACCTGTTACAGAATGAAGCGGCTCAGATCCTCGTCTTCAATCAGCTTGCCGAGGTGGGCGTTGACGTAGTCGGTGTTGATGACGAAGGTCTCGCCTGACTTCTCGGAGGCGTCGTAGGAGATGTCTTCCATCAGCCGCTCCATCACGGTGTGCAGACGACGGGCGCCGATGTTCTCGGTGCGCTCGTTGACCTGCCAGGCCGCTTCGGCCAGACGGCGGATGCCATCCTGGGTGAACTCGATGTTGACCCCTTCGGTGGCCATCAGTGCCTTGTACTGATCGGTCAGGGAGGCGTTCGGCTCGGTCAGGATGCGCTCGAAGTCTTCGGTGGTCAGGGCGGTCAGCTCGACCCGGATCGGCAGACGACCCTGCAGCTCGGGGATGAGGTCGGACGGCTTGGCGATCTGGAAGGCACCGGAGGCGACAAACAGGATGTGATCGGTCTTGACCATGCCGTGCTTGGTGTTGACGGTGCAGCCCTCGACCAGCGGCAGCAGGTCGCGCTGAACCCCTTCACGGGAAACGTCCGGGCCCGAGCTCTCGCCGCGCTTGCAGATCTTGTCGATCTCGTCGAGGAAGACGATGCCGTTGTTCTCGACCGCAGCGATGGCTTTCTGCTTCAGCTCTTCCGGGTTGACCAGCTTGGCCGCTTCCTCTTCGATCAGCGCCTTCATGGCCTCTTTGACCTTGATCTTGCGCTTCTTCTTCTGGTTCTGGCCCAGATTCTGGAACAGCCCCTGCAGCTGGTTGGCCATCTCTTCCATGCCCGGCGGGGTCATGATTTCGACGCCCATCGGGGAAGCGGCCAGATCCAGCTCGATCTCCTTGTCATCCAGCTGACCTTCCCGCAGTTTCTTGCGGAAAATCTGGCGGGTGTTGGAGTTGTCGGCTTTCTCTTCCTCACCCCAGCTGTTGCGCGGGTTGGGCAGCAGGGCGTCGAGGATGCGCTCTTCTGCGGCTTCCTCGGCGCGGTATTTCATCTTCTCCATCTCGGTCTCGCGCACCAGCTTGATGGCGACATCGGTCAGATCGCGGATGATGCTGTCCACTTCCTTGCCCACATAGCCCACTTCGGTGAACTTGGTCGCTTCCACCTTGATGAAGGGGGCGTTGGCCAGCTTGGCCAGGCGACGGGCGATCTCGGTCTTGCCGACGCCGGTCGGGCCGATCATCAGAATGTTCTTCGGGGTCACCTCGTGGCGCATCTCCTCGGAGAGCTGCATCCGGCGCCAGCGGTTGCGCAGGGCGACGGCGACCGCGCGCTTGGCGTCGGCCTGACCAATGATGTGTCTGTCCAGCTCGTGGACGATTTCTCTCGGGGTCATCTCGGACATGATGGCGTTCCTGTATCCGGGGCGGGCAGGGCCCACCCCTTGGAAAATGGGGTTTGGCTGGCGGCCTTATTTGGCGGCCCTATTTCGCCGACTTATTTAGCTGAATAATCCAGCACTTCGATGGTGTGGTTGCCGTTGGTGAACACACAGATGTCGCCCGCAATCTTGAGGGACTTCTCGACAATGCTCTTGGCGTCGAGCTCGGTGTTCTCCAGCAGGGCGATGGCGGCGGACTGGGCAAAGTTGCCGCCGCTGCCGATGGCGATGAGATCGTGCTCCGGCTGCACCACGTCACCGTTGCCGGTGATGATGAAGGATTTGTGCTCGTCGGCGACGGCCAGCAGCGCCTCGAGGCGGCGCAGGGCGCGATCGGTGCGCCAGTCCTTGGCCAGCGCCACGGCGGCGCGCTCCAGGTTGCCCTGATGGGCCTGCAGTTTGGCTTCGAAGCGCTCGAGCAGGGTGAAGGCGTCGGCGGTGCCGCCGGCGAAACCAGCCAGTACCTTGCCGTTGTAGAGGCGATGAACCTTGCGGGCGTTGCCCTTCATGACGGTGTTGCCAAGAGAAACCTGGCCATCGCCACCGATGACGACCTGACCGTTGCGGCGAACTGAAACTATGGTAGTCACTTTACTTACCTCGCTTGAGCCGAATGACGGCCTGACTGTGCATGGAGGAAAAGATGGGGATGGCAAAACGGCTTTTCAAGCCTGTGCCGAGCACGGATCGCGGGGGAGGGATCGGGTGGGCGCGGGATGGCGCCAAAAGAAACAGGGCCGGGTGTTGCCACCCGGCCCTGTGCATGAACGCGGCGATCACCCCTTCTTGGGGATGCAGCCGCTGATGCCCGAGCCCTGCAGCTTGCGGTTGGCCGCGTCGGCCGCGGCCTTGCCGTTGAAGGGGCCCACCATCACCTTGTAGACGGCGCCACCGGCCCCGTTCACTACCTGCAGGCTGGAGGAGAGCCCGGCGGTGAAGGCGATGCGCGCCTTGAGGGATTCTGCGGAATCCTGGGAGCGCAGGGCGGCACACTGCATCATGTAGCGACCGCCGTCGGCGGCTGCGGTCTGGGCAGTCTGGGTCGCCGCCTTGGCCCTGGCGGCCTCGGCACGCTCCCGCTCCAGTTCGGCGCGGATCTCCCGCTCCATCCGCTCACGCTCGGCCTTCTGGTCGATCACCTGCTCCCGGGCGCTGGCGACCGGGGCGCCGGTGGCCGGCTTGGTCGGCTGCACCGGTTGCGGCTGATAGGGCTTCACCTGACCGATGGGGGTTCCCGGCTGGGGAATGTCGGTCGCGACCGGCTTGGGCAGCTTCTCCGGTTGCAGGGTCATGGTCTCGGCAGGCGGGGGCGGCAGCACGCCCGGCTGGGGCGGCGGCTCTATGATGTCCACCTGCTTGTTCTCCAGCCGCTCGATGTAGCTCCACTTCTCCTGGGGCAGGGTATTGCCCTGTGCCTTGGGTTTGTTGGCCTTCACCTGCTCTTCGATGGTGGGGGCATCGGCGCCCTTGCCGTTGATGAGGTAGAGGAAGGCGCCGAAACCGACGACCAGGGCCCCGGCCAGCAGTGCCGGGATAACAGGAAAGCGGCGAGGGGCCGCTTTCTTGATGTTACGGCCACCCGCCCGTCGTCTCGGGCTGTTGCCGACGTAATCCCGGGTCGCCATCTATTACATGCGCTCCAGGGTGTGGATGCCCAGCACGCCCAGGCCCAGCTTGAGCACCTTGGCGGTGGCGGCGCACAGCAGCAGACGGCTCTGGCGGGTCGCCTCGTCCACGCCGTCCTTGTTGATCGGGCAGGCTTCGTAGAAGGTCATGAAGTTGCCGGACAGCTCATACAGATAGGTACAGAGCAGGTGCGGCATCCCCTTGTCCGCCACGCCGTTGACCGCGTCGGAGAACTGGATCAGCTTCTGGGCCAGGGTCTCTTCGGCGTCTTCGCTCAGGACCACCTTGCCGCTCAGGGTATCGGCATCGACGCCGGCCTTGCGGAAGATGGACTGGATACGGGTGTAGGCGTATTGCAGGTACGGCGCCGTGTTGCCTTCAAAGGAGAGCATCAGATCCCAGTCGAAGATGTAGTCGGTGGTGCGGTTCTTGGAGAGATCCGCATACTTGACCGCGCCCATGGCGATGGCGTGCACCACCTGGGCCTTCTCTTCGGCAGAGAGGTCGCTGTTGCGGCTCTCCAGCAGGGCGCTGGCGCGCTCTTCCGCTTCGTTCAGCAGGTCGACCAGCTTGACGGTGCCGCCGGAGCGGGTCTTGTAGGGACGGCCGTCCTTGCCCAGCATCATGCCGAAGGCGTGGTGCTCGAGGGGCACGGATTCCGGCACATAGCCCGCCTTGCGGGTGATGGTCCAGGCCTGCATCAGGTGCTGGTGCTGACGGGAGTCGATGAAGTACATGACCCGGTCGGCGCCCAGGTTCTCGTAACGGTATTTGGCGCAGGCGATGTCGGTGGTGGTGTAGAGGAAACCGCCGTCGCTCTTCTGGATGATGACGCCCATGGGCTCGCCATCCTTGTTCTTGAACTCGTCCAGGAAGACCACGGTGGCCCCTTCGCTCTCGACTGCCAGCCCCTTGGCTTTCAGGTCGGCAACGATCTGCGGCAGCATGTCGTTGTACATGGACTCGCCCATGATGTCCTTGTTGGACAGGGAGATGTTCAGACGGTCGTAGTTGCGCTGGTTCTGCTCCATGGTCATGTCGACCAGCTTCTTCCACATGGTGCGGCAGTACTCATCGCCACCTTGCAGTTTCACCACGTAGTTGCGGGCGCGCTCGGCGAAGGCTTCGTCTTCGTCGTACTGGCGTTTGGCTTGGGTATAAAACAACTCAAAATCTTGCAGACTCAACATGTCTTCCACGAGGTAGGCTGGTTTTGCTACTTCCACACCGCGGCGATTTTGTTCTTGGATTCTATGCCTTTCGCCTTCTTCTTCCATATCTTGCAGGTGGGCGATCAGCATGCCGAACTGGGTGCCCCAGTCGCCGATGTGGTTGGCACGCACCACCTTGTGGCCCAGGAATTCGAGGGCGCGGGCGGCCACGTCACCGAGCACGGTGGAGCGGATGTGGTGCACCGCCATCTCCTTGGCCACGTTGGGGGCGGAGTAGTCCACCACCACGGTCTGCGGCGCCGGCAGCTTCACGTTGGCGTTGTCGGAGGTCACCATGGCTTCCACCTGACCGGCCAGCCAGCTCGGGTCGAAGAAGAAGTTGATGAAGCCGGGGCCGGCGATCTCGACCTTGGCGATCAGATCGGAGGCGGGCAGGTGCTCGATGATGGCAGCGGCCAGCTCGCGGGGGTTCTTGCGGGCCGGTTTGGCCAGCAGCATGGCCAGGTTGGTGGCCAGGTCGCCGTGAGCCTTCTCCTTGCATCGGTCTACTTGCACCCGGGCTTCCAGGTCGGCGGGCAGGACGCCTGCGGACTTGAGATTGGCTACCGTTTGTTCAAGTAGATGATGAATATGCTCTTTCATAACTGACCACCGAGGTTGCGCGTCGAAAAGTGACTGACTGGATAAGGGCGTGAATTTTACCCGCATCGGGCCGAGAAAACTATAGGAACGGCCCGCACCCGTGGGTGTGGCGGATATTTCACTGCGTTTTCCACCACATTGCAGGATATTGATTTGGGTAAGTGGTGGTTATCCATTTCTACTGCATAACGAAACGGCTTGTCCAGGCTATTTTCCCCTGATTATGACAGGGTTATTTATACCGATTCGATCTGAATGATCCCGCTTCCCGTGGCGGTCGTATCCTTTGAGGACGCCGTTGGAGGATGATTCCCATGACACTGGTACTGTTTCCACTCTCCGCTCACCTGCTGCCGGGCGGCATCATGCCGCTGCGCATCTTCGAGCCCAGATACCAGCGCATGATCGCCGAGTCCCGGGAGCGGGAGTTCGCGCTCTGCATGCTGGACCCCCGCCAGCCCGATGCGCTGCGCAACATGTACCCCATCGCCACCCGGGTGCGCATCATCGATTTCGATCTGCTGCCCGATGGTTTGCTCGGCATCACGGTGCTCGGGGTGGAGCGGGTGCGCATCACGGATCTCTGGCAGGAAGAGGACGGTCTGCGGGTCGGCGAGGTGGATCCCCTGCCCCCCTGGCAGAGCGGCAGGCTCCAGGCGGATCAGCACTCCCTGGCCAAGGCGTTGCAGGATGTGTTCAACGACTATCCGGAGTACGCGGCCCTCTATCCGGAGCCGGACTGGGAGGATGCGAGCTGGGTCGCCCAGCGCTGGCTGGAGGTGCTGCCCATCCCGGTGGAGCAAAAACAGTGGCTGGTGGCGGCCAAGGACAACCAGCCCACCCTCTCCCTGCTGAGCGGTCTGCTGGTCGCGAGCCATTGAATTCCCCTTCCCGGTGATCCTTTTTCCTCGCTCACCGTATTGGGGGTGAACACCACACGCGAGGGATGGCGCAATGGCATATACTGGCCAACCACAATCGGCTCCACGCAGGACATCGCCCCCCATGGACAACCCAGACGGCGACCTCACATCTTTGCTGGTCCGGGTGGCCGAGCGGGCCGACAAGGCTGCCTTCGCCACCCTGTTCCACCACTTCGCGCCGCGCATCCGCAGCTACGGGCTGCGCCACCTCGGCAGTGAAGCCAACGCCATGGAACTGGTGCAGGAGACCATGCTGCTGGTCTGGCAGAAGGCACGGCTCTATCACCCCGACAAGGGCGCCGCCACCACCTGGATCTACACAGTGATGCGCAACCAGAGCTTTGACATGCTGCGCCGCCGCCGCGCCAGCAAGGAGGAGCTCTGCGCCGAGGAGATCTGGCCGTTGCTGGAGTTCCGGGCCGAAGAGGAGCACCTGAGCGGCGGTGAAGACGCGGTGCTGACCCGCCAGATGGCCCACTATGTCGCCACGTTGCCGGAGCCGCAGCAGCAGGTGGTGCGCGGCATCTACCTGCATGAGCTCTCCCAGCAGGAGCTGGCCGACCGGCTCGGCGTGCCCCTTGGCACCATCAAGTCCCGGCTGCGGCTGGCACTACAGAAACTGAAGGAACAAGTGGAGCAAGGCCATGATTAAGACCCATCCGACTGAACCCATGCTGCGCGCCTTCGCCGCCGACGAGCTGCCCCTGCCGCTGGCCGTCGGTGTCTCCGCCCATTGCGAGTTCTGCCCCGAGTGCGCCGCCCGGGTGAAGGAATTTGAAGAGGCGACTGTGA